>JBEHXD010000049.1:0-16701 GCA_048498875.1 Verrucomicrobiota bacterium | reverse complement strand
GACCTCACCCTCGCTGCGCTGGAGGAGCACCATCTCGCCAACGAGATCGTGGTGACGCGCGACGGGGCGGAAGCGCTCGACTACCTCCATCGCCGGGGCAAATATGCCGGCCGCGGTGATGAAGTACCCGCGGTGATTTTGCTCGATATCAAGATGCCCAAGGTGAGCGGGCTGGAAGTGTTGCGGCAGATGAAATCGGATGCCGCGCTGAAGCATATCCCCGTGGTCATGCTCACGTCCTCGCGGGAGGAACCGGATCTGGCGGCCAGCTACAAGCTCGGCGCCAACGCCTATGTGGTGAAACCGGTGGATTTCCAGCAATTCGTCGATGCCGTGAAACAAGTCGGTGGCTTCTGGGCCGTCATTAACGAGCCGCCGCCACTCAACTCCCTGAAATAAAGGATTCCCATGTTATCCAGTGTTCCCTTCGCCCCCTCACTCCGGCTGCTTCACCTGGAAGACAACGCGGCCGATGCCGAGTTGATCGGCATGCGGATCGCGGAAGAGTGGCCGGATTGCAAGATCCGGCTGGTCGCATCCCGGGAGGAATTTCTCACTGCACTCGATAGTGAGGAGTTCGATTTGATCCTGTCAGACTTTTCCCTGCCCGCGTTCAACGGCCTGGAGGCCCTCAATATCGCACGCCGTACCGGTTCATCCGCACCGTTTCTTTTCCTTTCCGGCACCATTGGCGAAGACAATGCTGTGGAAGCATTGCAGCATGGCGCGGTCGATTACCTGATCAAGGATCGTCCGGCACGCCTCATCCCGGCGATCCGCACGGCATTGGAACAGCGTCGCGAACACCAGCTGCGCCGCCGGGCCGAGCAACATCTTCGCGAACAGGCCGAGGTGCTGGACAAGGCCCGTGACGCCATCTGCGTCACGGATATCGAGGGCCGCGTCACCTATTGGAACGAAAGTGCGAACCAGCTCTTCGGCTGGACGGGCGACGAAGGCCGGGGGCAGCGACTCCAGCAATTGTTCGGACTCTTTAACCAGGCGTTGATCCCGGACGCCTTGAAGGAAGTGCAGGCGCAGGGCGTTTGGACCCGGGAACTGCAATTGACCGCGCCGAACGGGGATCTTCGCCATATTGTCAGTCGCTGGACGCTGGTGCGGGACGCCGCCAACCAGCCCAAGTCGATTTTGCTGATCAACACCGACGTGACCGAGGAGAAAAAACTTGAGGCGCAATTGTTGCGCGCCCAGCGGCTGGAGGGCATTGGCACACTGGCGGGTGGCATTGCGCACGATCTGAACAATGTGCTGACCCCGATCGTCATGGCGGTGAACATGCTTCGGGAGAACACTGCGGACGAGGATACGCGCCGCCTGCTGGAAGTGGTGGAAAAAAGCGCGCAGCATGGGGCGGGTTTGGTGCGGCAGGTGCTGGCGTTTGCGCGTGGTGCGGATGGCGAACGCGTCGAGCTGCAGCCCAAAATCGTCATCAAGGACGTGGTCACGTTTTTGCGTGAGACCCTTCCGCGGTCGATCGAGCTCGAGATGGAAATGTCCGGTGACCTCTGGATGGTGGTGACGGATTCCACGCAATTGAGCCAGGTGCTCATGAACCTTTGCGTCAACGCCCGCGATGCGATGCCCAAGGGCGGCAAACTCCGGATCGGTGCGCGCAATGTCACCGTGGACGAATCCGTGGCCCACTCCAACCCGGGCGCGCACGCCGGGCCGCACGTGTTGCTTTCTGTCTCTGACACCGGCACGGGAATTCCGCGGGAATTGATCGATCGTATTTTCGATCCGTTCTTCACCACCAAAGTGGCGGGCAAGGGCACGGGTCTCGGGCTTTCAACCGTGCAAGGCATTGTGCGCGCCCATGGAGGTTTCCTGCAGGTGGAAAGCGTCCTCGGCCGGGGAACGGAGTTTAACCTCTATTTTCCCGCAGTGATCAGCAAACCGAGCGCCCCGGTGATCGAGTCGAAGGCCAACATGCCGCGGGGGCAGGGAGAAACGATTTTGGTCATCGACGATGAGCCATCCGTGCGGGATGTCGTGAAATCGCTGCTCAAAATCTACGGTTACTCGCCGCTGGTCGCCAATGACGGCGTATCCGGGCTCGCGATTTATCGTGAACAGCAGGCCCGGATTCGTGTGGTCATTACCGATATGATGATGCCGGGAATGCAGGGGCCCGAAGTGGTCCGCGGATTGAGGGCATTGAACCCCGAGATACGCGTGGTCGCGATGAGTGGCGTGGTGAGCGAACGCAGCGAGATCACCGAAGAGCCGGGCAAGCTGGTATTTCTTCCCAAGCCGATGACCGGAGCCGAACTGCTGGGAGCGCTGCAAAGGGTGATGCCGAAGGTGGCGGCGGGGTAGGGCGGATTATCCTTAATCCGCCGTTTCAGAGCGCCCGGACTTTTTGGAGGTCTGCGTGAGCACTGACGGCGCTTTAAGGATAAAGCGCCCTACCTTTAATCCTCGATCCACACCTGATCCCCGCTGCGCACCACCTCGAAAAGATTGATCAATTCAGGATTGTTCATGTGTACGCAGCCGCTGGTCGTGGGCGTTCCCAAACGATCCTCGTGGTTGGTGCCGTGGATATAAATATAGCGATCGTAAGTATCGACATTGCCGCCGGCATTCACGCCAGGTTCCAAGCCTCGAAGGCGAAGGATGCGGGTCACGATCAGATTCTTTTGGTTTTCGATTTCGTCGAGCTCGCTGAAGTGTTTGCCGATATTCACCCGGCCCTTGAAGACGGTCCCGGGCGGCGCGCCGGCTCCGATCCGGTCGGCGATCTGATGCAGGCCGCGGGGGGTGCCCAGGGAGTCCTTGATATTGGAGGGCGGTCGTTTGGACGTGGAGATGACGTGGCTCCGGATCAGGGCGTCGTTTTCGAAGAACCCAAGCAGTTGCCGGGCAATGGAAACTGTCATAATCCGTGCTGTCGGCTTGATTCCGAGCGCGGCGCACCTTTCTTTAAACCGTTTCAACGTATCATTCACTGTGAGCAATAAAACCTATCGAGTCGGTATCGTCGGTGCCACCGGAGCAGTCGGTCAAGAGCTGATTGCCTTGTTGCAGGCGCACGCATTTCCCCTCGCTGAACTCCGGCCGCTGGCGTCGGCGCGTTCCGCGGGTCGCAGTATCGATTTTGGCGGGAAAAAAATCACGGTGCTTGAGGCGACTCCCGACGCCTTCGCCGGCCTCGACCTGGCATTCTTTGCGGCGGGTACTTCGGTCACCAGGCAACTGGCGCCCGAGGCGGTGAAACGGGGATGTCTGGTCATCGACAAGAGTTCGGGCTTCCGCATGGATCCGAACGTTCCCCTCGTGATCCCGGAGATCAACGCCGACAAATTGCGTTCGCACAAGGGCATCATCGCGAGCCCGAACTGCTCGACGTCGGTGGCGTTGATGGCGCTTTATCCCTTGCACCAGGCCTTCGGCCTGAAGCGCGTGTTTTTCTCCACCTACCAATCGGTTTCCGGTACCGGCGCGGACGCGGTGGTGGAGTTGGAGGCGCAGACCAAGGCCCACGTCGCCGGCCAGCCTCTGCCGCGCGAGGTGTATCCCCATCAGATTTTCCAGAACCTGATTCCGCACATCGATTCGTTTGGCACGGATGGTTACACCGGCGAGGAATCGAAGATGCGCGCGGAGAGCCGCAAAATTCTTGATCTCCCCAACCTGAAGGTTTCCGCCACCTGCATTCGCGTGCCGGTCGTGCGGGCCCACTCCGTGGCGATCAATGCGGAATTCGAAAAGCCGGTTTCGGTGGAAGCTGCGCGCAACGCGATCGCGGCGTTTTCGGGCGCCGAGTTGATCGACGAGCCGGGTAAGACGGCGTATCCCACACCGCTGGCTTATAGTCGGAAGGAGAAATGCGGCGTCGGCCGCATCCGCCTCGACACGGCGCTGGACAACGGCCTGGCGTTGTGGGTCAGCGGTGACAACCTCTGGAAGGGCGCTGCGCTCAACGCAATTCAGACGGCGGAAAAAATGATCGAACTCGGCCTGCCGCTTAAGGCGTGACCGGGGATTGTTTTCCCTTTCGGGCTTTTGACTTGCCGGGCCGGAAGGCTTGGCGTTTCGTGGCCCTCTTACGGACGGTTAGCTCAGTTGGTTAGAGCATCTCGTTTACACCGAGAGGGTCGGGGGTTCGAGTCCCTCACCGTCCACCAGCCTTCGCTCGCCGCGCAGCAAGAGTGAAGACTGTCGCGCCGAAGCCCGTTCGGTCGGGGGCAAGCGGACTTTTTCGCTGCGGCTTCGGCTCGGCAAGCGCTGTCCGGCAATTTTGTCCCCCTCACCAATGAAGTTCATTCTCGCCACCCGAAAGAGCCCGCTGGCCCTGGTCCAGACCGAGATGGTGGCGGCGCGGCTCAAGGAGAAAAATCCCGGGACCGAATGCGAGTTGCTCAAGATCGTCACGACAGGTGACAGGCAAACGGAATGGTCGTTGAGCAAACAGGGTGGCAAGGGACTGTTCACCACCGAACTCGAACAGGCGCTCCTGCGCGGGGAAGCGGATGTCGCAGTCCACAGTTGCAAGGATCTGCCCGGGGAAAACACCGCCGGTCTGGCCATCGCGGGATTTCTGCCCCGCGAAGATGTGCGCGACGTGCTCGTTCTGCGTGAAGGCGTGACGGCGCCGCGGCTCATCGCCTCAGGCAGTCCCCGGCGTCAGCAGCAAATCCAACGCCTTTTCCCGCAGGTGTCGTTTACAGAAATTCGCGGCAACGTGGATACGCGCCTGAAAAAAATCGCGAGTGGACTCGCCGATGCGACGATCCTGGCGCAAGCAGGATTGAACCGGCTGGGTATTCGGGAATGGCCCGGGATCGTGTTTCGCCCATTGAGCCTCAGTGAGAGTGTGCCGGCGGTCGGACAGGGTGCGATTGCCGTGCAGTGCCGTAAAAAAGATGCGGGACGGCTGGCCGGTATGCTGGATGTGCCGACGGCCCGGTCCGTCTCGATCGAGCGGGCGTTGCAGGCGGCGATTGGCGGTGGCTGCCAGATCGCGTTTGCGGCCCATGTGACGGGAAATAACCTGTATTTTTTTCATGAGAAAACCGGCGTCCATACTTTGTCCCTGCTCGATTCCGATTTTGCGGAACCGGCAGCGACCGCACGGCGGGTGCTCGAACAGGTAAAATTCCATGGCTGAAACCAACCAACCAACCCTTGCCGGCCGGCGTGTGGTGATTACGCGTCCTCGCGACCAGGCGGCCGACTGGCGCCGGAAACTGGAGGCGCTCGGCGCCGCGGTGGTGGAACTGCCGCTGATCCAGGTCAAAAAGGACGTCAACCTGAACACGCTCGCGGAGGTGCTCACGGAATTTGGCACCTACGAGTGGATTATTTTCACGAGCGTCAATGGGGTGAAATATTTTTTCGAAGAGTTTCTTCGCGTCCACGAGGATATCCGCACGCTCGGCCTGGTCCGCATCGCCGCCGTGGGCGAGGCCACCGCCGCGGCGCTGCGCGATCTGCACCTGCGCGTCGATCTGCAGCCGAAGAAGGCCAGCGGCGAGGAGCTCGCGAAGGAATTGATCACCCGCGAATCCGTGGACAGTGCGAAGGTGCTCGTGATCACGGGCAATCTGAATCAGGACGTGGTGGTCGACAAACTCAACGAGGCACGCGCGATTGTGGACCGCCTGCCTGTTTATAAAACCGAGGAGACCGACCTCGCGTCGGATCCGATTGCGGGGGACTTCCGGGCCAATGGCGCCGACGCCATTCTCTTCGCCAGTCCATCGGCGGTGCAGTCGTTTTTCGACCAGGCGGTCACTTTGAAACTCGCCGCCAAGGCACGTCGACCCATTGCCGGCAGCATCGGTGCCACCACCACAGCGACGATGAAACAGCTCGGCCTGCCTGTTGATTTTGAGGCCACCGAACCCGGGATCGATTCCCTGATCGAAGCCTTGCTGAAGAAACTGAAAGCCTGAGTGCCCGACCGTCGAAATGATCTTATGAAAGTTCCCTTCCTCGACCTTAAGCTGCAGCATCAGGCCATCCGAACGGAAGTGTTGGCGGCGCTGGCAGAGACCTATGACGCGACGCGTTTTTGCCTGGGAAAGGACGTCGAGGACTTTGAAAAAGCCTTCAGCGCGGCGTTCGGTTATCCCCGCACATTGGGGATGAACAGCGGAACATCACCGCTGCACGTCGCGTCGCTGTGCGGAGAATTCGGGCCCGGTGACGAGGTGATCACGACGCCGTTCACCTTTGCGTCAAGCTGCTGGGGAATCAGCTATGTGGGGGCGAAACCCGTGTTCGTCGACATTGACGCCGACACCTGGTGCATCAGTCCGGAGGCGATTGCCAAAGCCATCACGCCGAAAACCAAGGGTATTGTCGTCGTGCATATTTTCGGACAACCCGCGCGCATGGACGAGATCATGGCGATCGCCCGGCAGCATAAATTATTTGTCGTGGAAGATTGCGCCCAGGCGGTCGGCGCGCAGTACAAGGGGCAACCGGTCGGTACCATCGGCGATTCCGGCACTTTCAGTTTTTACCCGACCAAAAACCTCGGCGCCTGCGGCGAGGGCGGGGCGTTCGTCTCAAAACACCCCGCAGTGATGGACCAGGCCCAGTTGCTGCGGGTCCATGGTTCGCCGAAACGTTACTCGCATACCGAGGTCGGTTTTAATTTCCGAATGGATGGTTTTCAGGGTGCAGTGCTCAACATAAAATTAAGGAAACTGTCCGCCTGGACGGCGCGACGCCGGGCGATCGCGGCGAAGTATCGGGCCGGGATTAAACGGTCCGACGTGCAGCTCCCGATCGTACCGGCTCATGGCGAATCGGTGTGGCATCAATTCACCCTGCTTCACCCGCAACGCGATGCTCTGCGGGTTCATTTGGAAAAAGCCGGCGTCGGCACGGAAATCATTTATCCCGGCCCGATGCACCTCCAACCCTGTTATGCGTCTCTCGGATACCAGCCGGGAAGCCTGCCCGTTGCTGAAAACGCGAGTGCCCGGTGTGTGAGTCTGCCGATTTTTCCGGAATTGACCGATGAGCAGGTCGACCACGTGATTCAATCCGTCAATGCGTTTTGAACCACGGAAAACACTGAACACACGGAATGAAAATTTCCTTTCGGTGCATTCCGTGTATTCTTTGGTGATTAATTCATGATCAACGGCGTCAGACTCAAAGTGTGCGGGCTCACGTCGCTCGTCGATGCCGATGCGGCGGATGCCGTCGGCGCGGATGCCCTGGGTTTTATCTTTTATCCCAAGTCACCCCGCTTTGTGGCGTATCCCCAATATGACGCCATGCGGGAGCGGTTGCCCCCGCGGAAACGCGTGGCTGTGTCGGTCGAGCCCACGCCCGAGGAACTGGCGAGGCAGCTCAAACTCGATTTCGATTTTTTCCAGATCCACTTCAACCCGCAGACGCCGATCGAAACCGTGGCTGGCTGGTCCAAACTGGTCGATCCGGCGAAGCTGTGGCTGGCGCCCCGTTTGCCCCCGGGAATAGAGCTTTCATCCGAACTTCTACCGCTGGCGGAGACCTTTCTGCTCGATACCTTCCATCCCGACAAAATGGGGGGCACCGGGGCCACGGGCGATTGGGCGAAATTCAAGCGTTACCGGGAGAGTTATGCCGCGAAACGGTGGATTATTTCCGGGGGATTGAATCCGGAAAATATCGGCGAAGCGGTGACCGCCACCGGCGCCAAATACATCGACGTGAACAGCGGAGTGGAGCAGGCGCCCGGAATCAAAAGCCCGGCGAAACTAAAGGCTTTCGTGCTGGCACTGCACAATGCGACCAAGCAGGACAATCCGTCGTACCGGACGTAGATGATTTCTTCGTGTCGTTGCAGATGAAGATGAACGTTGGCTTCGCCCTGAATGCCGCAAAGAAGCCACTGCGATAACTGTGGCCCATGGATCCTTCGTTTCACTCAGGATGACTGACGGTTGCGGGTGCTTCAATTTCGTCGGCACACGGATCGTGCGGCCCTTTGCGGTCGATTTTTGACATTCAAATCGAAAAAATTCGATCCGCTGCGAAACGAAACACACATTCCTCCCGGCGGCGATCGGTGATCGCCCGCGCTATGGCGAGGGCGAAGACTGGCTGAGCACGATCGGGGTTTGCTCGGCTTGGAACATCTTATCGAAAAATGAGCGCACGCTTTCATAGTTCTCGGCGGGAATTTGAGCCGAGTTCATTTCCAATGAACGTTCAAAAAGCACGTGATTGCTGCCCTCCAGGCGGGCGGTGGCGCGATAAACGCCAAAATCGGATTTGAGTTCAATGCTCGGGAAGGATTCGTCGATGTGAAAACCGGCGGGCAGCTCAATCTGGGTTTTCTCCGAAAAGAACACCGGGGGAACAAGGATGGGGAGTTTTCGTTTTTCCTTTTTCACGGGAATGCTGGAGCGTCGGGCCACCACCACGGGTTTAAATACCAACAGCACCCCGTGCATCGATTTGGCATAGGTCGGAGCGCGGAAGTTCAAAGAGAGATCGAAGGCGGCTTGATCGAAATTATCACGGGCGACCACTTCGGTGGCACGAACGCCCGAAAGCGAAGCGGCCAGCCAGCGTTCAATGGTGGAACGATAGTCACTGGGAGATTTTCCGACATATTCGGAGTGGGCTTCAGCGGCCGACAAGCCGCTGAACTTTTCCGACAGGGTTCCTTCCATCGAGCCGTCCGGTTTGAGTACGGCCGTGATGGTCCGTTCGGTGCGATTGTTGCGCGGATGGTTGATTGGCAGGGTGACGAGTTCGTCTTGGGAATCCGCCAGAATCAGCCCACGACCACCAATATCCTCCTCCGGTAGCAATCCGGGTGGCACATCCTCGTTGGTGGGATCAAAGATGAGGAGCCTTCCCAATGTGGGATGAGTCAGGGTTGCGGAGGACGGCTCAACCGTATCGTCGATTTTTATCGCCACGATGCAGTGATTGAATTGTTCGGGGGAGGCCCATTCCGGTCTGACATGGTCGGGATTTCCGGAGTAGACGAGCAGAGGATATGACTCAATACCCTGGCTGCGCAGCAGGGCTCGCAATAAGGTAGTCTTGTCCTTGCAGTCACCGTAATTGCAACGAAGTACTTCCGTAGCGGAACGGGGAATGTACCCGCCCGCTTCGGCGGCGTTGAGATTGATGGAAATGTAGGTCGTCTTTTGCGCTTGGCGGCAGAGCAACCGGATGCGCTCCCAGCTTGTCCCGGACGACGCAGTCAATTCGTCCGCCTTTTTCTTGATTTCCGGACTGGCGGCAGAGGCTTGCTCGTAAATCGGAGAGAAGTGCCTGGTGATATCGGCCCAGGAGGTGAAGGATACGCGTTTGATTCCCTTGGCCGTTTGGGGCGGGAGGATGTCGACTGCGAGCCAGGGACTGACAGATTCGAACGAGGGACAGAACGGTTCATGCACCAGGGAAGGAAGCTGGCTCAGTTCCCATTTCCGGCTTCTGCCATTTTCTGACGCGGCCATTGGCTCATGGTTGAAAACCCGGCCTCGCGCGTTCCATCCTTCGGGCAGGTTTATGGTCAGGGAGGATTTTTCCACCGGCAGTTCGTTCTGGAAAAACCAGATCGTCTGCGCGTCGATGGCGTTGTTCTGCACAGTGGCCTCGTAGGCGAAAACCGCTCCGGGTTTCGCCTCGTCTGTTGCCGACAAAATCAACTTGCGCCCTTCGCCGTAGAGTTCCCGGTCGCTGCTGAAGACGGCCGCATCGGCCCACTGGCTTTTTGCGTAGGTGGTGATTTCGCCACTCGGTTGGATCAGCCAGGCTTGAACGGATTTTACCCGGTCGGAACCCGAGTTGTACGGAATGACCGCGACGCACGCTTTTTTGCCTTCCGAGTTAAGAATCCGGACGACGTTGCGAGTGCGGGTGGTGAAAGTGCCGTTGTTTGCCACTTCGAGCACGCCTTCATCGAGCAGAATGGCAGCGTTGGCTTTGCCATAATCAAAGGTGGCCTTTTGCGGTAGGAGTGGGACCAGCCAGGGTGGCGTCGAGGCAGCAAAGGCACCGCGGCCAGGAAAGATGAGTGCCGCCAGAAAGAACAAAACTCCCACCGACCGGTGGGCGAAAAATACCAGGGAGGAATCCAGTTCAAGGCGGCGGCCGAAACTCATTTTTGCAGGGGATTATTCGCAGCAGGCGGAGTGGAGGCCCCGGGGTCGCTCACCGCAGCTCTCTGATCAGAGACCGGCGCTTTTTTTCTAAGTGTCAGGGTGTGGGCGTCGCGATCGTGAAGCATCTCGAATGCGTTCCGGACGAATCCGTAAGACTTGGGCCCGCCGTGGATCGCCTTCAAGTTGAAGTCGCGTCGGTAGATGATTTCGTTGCGGGCGCCGCTATACAGGATTTTCGCGTCGTAACTTCCCAGCGGTTCTATTTTCAAATCCTGCGGCAGGGTGGCTTGCTCCAGTGACCAACCCTCCGGCAACGTTACGTGGATTTCATCTTTTTCCTGGTAGGGGTAGTGAAAGATAATATCCGTCTCGCGAGTGGAGGATGAAAACAGGGGAGGGATGTTTTTCTGAAAGACCGCCGGCTGGAAAAACAGACGGGTGCCGGAGTGATCGGCATATTCCGGGACATGAAGATGATAAGATACCTTGAGCGGGACGAGCGGGTTTTTGGCATTTTCCACCTGCAGCTGACTAAGCTCGGCGAGCTTGAGGTGCTCCTGGACGTCCTTTTTGAAGTACGTTTCGAGTTCATCACCGGTCATGAGATCAATGGCATCCTTGATCTGGGCGTCAGGCTGCCCCTGGTAAGTCAAAGTAACATCACCTTCGAGCGTGCCCTCGGAATCCAGGCTTAACCGCGCCGTTCTGATTCTGAGGTTATCCTTGTCACTCTCGGAATATCCGAGCTCGGGTTTGGAGTCAGTGGCGTCAGCCATCACCCTGACTGTGCTCGAATCCCGCCAGTTCAAAAAGCCGAAGGGCAGGTAGGTGTCACCGGGATCAAAATAGTGCCACTGGTTTTGGAGCTTAACGGCGACGACCGTGTCGGGTGCCATGAAAAATTCGGTGACGTGCGGATCGAACAGGATCAAATCGCGGCGATTGCACCGGGTGAGGCGCGCGTCCAATCCGGCGGCGGAGGCCATGGCGGCGAAAAGAATGTTGATGTCATAGCTGGTGCCGCTTCCGGCTTTCAAGGTATCGGCCGCATTTTCGTTGTCACCAAGCTTGGCCAGCTGCTTGGCGGTGAAACCGGAGGAACCCAGGTCGCGGTTTTTTATTTTTGTCCGGCAGTAAGCGTCCAGTTTGCGCAACTTTTCGGTTTCGTCAGCAGAACCGGTGATCAGTTGCTCGACCAGAACGCGAATGGCTTTGTTGGGCCTGGCAGTTTTTTGCTGGGTCTTATAGAGATCGATGCCGACGTTTTTCCAAAAGAGCTCCGGAGCGCTCCCTTTCTCGGTGGTATAATACAACAGCACAAATGCATGAGTGCTGATTTGCGGAGGGGAAAACGGCTCCTCCTTGGCTGCCGGGAGGTTGGTCTGCTCGTAAATGTAGTAGCCGTTTTTGTCCTGCTCCGCCGATGGTGCCTTGGTGAATTTGAGAAAAAGGGTTCGCAAATAAACGTGGTCGGCAAACCCGCCTGCCGGAGAGTACCGGTAAACCACCTTTCGAGCCCCCAGATTGCTCTGGAACGGCATCGTGATGAAATAAGTCCATTCGCTGGAATGCTCGGTGTAACGATACTCGACAATGGCTCCGGGTTCGATACCGGGCGGGGCAAATGATTTAACCTTATACCGGTTCTGCCCCACTTTCACCACTTCCCGGTCGAAAATTTCCTTGGGATTCAACTCCAGGATCGTTCCATCCGGCTTGATGGTGCGGGCGGCAATTTGGCTGATTCTATTTTGATTGTCATAGGGAATCTCGATTTTGGCGAAATCCTCAATGCCGCGGGTCGAGTAAATTTTTGCGCGCACATAGTGCCGGCTGTCCATGTCAGAGAGGCCGTTGTGATTGATCACGGTCTCACGAAGAAGAATTTCCGCACCGGCCTCGGGGTCGATTTTAGGTTTGGCGTCAGCCAGTTCCTCCGGGCTGACCGGCGACCATTTGGCTTCAGCGGCCATCAACCCGGTGGAGGGGATTGACGCAAAAATTCCCAAAAGGCAGCAGAGTAAGAAACAGCCGGCGTTTGGCCGGAAACGAATGAGGGGCATGGTAGGCGAAACCGGGATGAGAACGTGGTGCTGCCAACCAGATGTCATGCGCTGTTGCCGACGCAATCCCTTAACCGTCCGTCAGCGGCTCAAAAGCCCGGCATGCTTCCGCCTTTTCCACGCATCGCTTCCATCTGACGCATCAGCTTCTTCTGGTTGCCGCCCTTCATCATCTTCATGAGCTTCTGCATTTGCTCGAATTGTTTCAGCAGCTGATTGACCTCGAGTACCTTCACCCCGGCGCCGTTGGCGATGCGGATGCGGCGGTTGCCATTGAGAATCGAGGGTTTGCGGCGCTCCTGCAGGGTCATCGACAGGATGATCGCCTCGGTGCGTTTCATCTGTTTGTCGGAATCGTCGGGCAGTTGGACTCCGCTCATGCCGGGCATCATGCCGAGAATCGACTGCATCGAGCCCATTTTTTTCACCTGCTGCATCTGCGCGAGGAAATCCTCGAGATTGAAGTCCGCCTTGCGCATTTTCTCCGCCATGCGCTCGGCTTCCTTCTGGTCGATCGTCTCCTGGGCCTTCTCCACGAGCGAGACCACGTCACCCATGCCGAGGATGCGCGAGGCGAGCCGGTCAGGGTGAAACACCTCGAAGTCGCCCGTTTTTTCACCCGTGCCGATGAATTTGATCGGCACGCTCGTGACGGCCTTGATCGACAGCGCCGCGCCACCGCGGGCGTCACCGTCGAGTTTCGTGAGAATCAGACCGGTCAGCCCGAGCGCTTCGTGAAAAGCTTTCGCTACATTAACGGCCTCCTGGCCGAGGGCACCATCCGCCACGAGCAGCACCTCGTCGGGCTGCACCCTGGCATGAAGCCGTTTCACTTCCTCGATCAATTCCTGATCGATCTGAAGCCGGCCGGCGGTGTCGAAAAGAATAATGTCGGCGTTTTGCTGCAGCGCGGTTTCCAAACCCTTCGTCCCGATGGCGGGAACGTCCTTGGAATTCCGGTCGCAGTAAAAACCCAATTCCTCCTGCTTCGAAAGGATCTCGAGCTGGTCGATTGCGGCGGGACGATAGACGTCGCAGGCCACGGCAAAAGGACGGCTGCCTTTTTTCTTCAGGAGTTTTCCCAGTTTGGCGGTCGACGTGGTTTTGCCGGAGCCGTGAAGACCCACCATCAGGATCTTCAGCGGACGTTTCTGGGAGAGTTCGGTCGTGCCTTCGCCGAGCAGTTTGACGAGTTCGTCGTGGATGATTTTGACGACCTGCTGACCGGGTGAAACGGACTTGATGACTTCCTGACCGAGGCATTGAGCCTGCACGCGTTCGATGAATTCACGCGCGACCTTGAAATGTACATCGGCGGCGAGCAGGGCGGCACGCACTTCCTTGAGGGCGTCGGCCATGTTGGCTTCGGACAATTGTCCCAGGCCACGCAGATTGCGGAGAGCGCCGGTCAGTTTTTCGGTCAGGCTTTCAAACATGGCCGGAACTGAAACCAGTAATCGGCACTAATAAACACTAATTTTGCTGCGCCGTGAGTTCAGTCAGCTGGACGGGAAGGTTGCGTTACGATTGGACTTCGGACGAGTTTGCCGGAACCCAGCGCATAGGGGAACTTGGGCACCGGTTTCGGTCGAAGTTTACTGGAAAAGCCGTTTTAACTATCTCTTGCCAGCGGGGCGCTCTGGCCCGAAGGTCGTGGCCTCCATGACCTCTGTTCCGCGCATCGTGGCCATCGTTGGCCGACCCAATGTGGGCAAAAGCCGCCTGTTCAACCGCTTGGCGCGCAAACGTATTTCCATTGTCCACGACATGCCGGGGGTTACCCGGGACGTGGTGAACGCAGAAGTGAAGGATGGCGGCTACACCTTGCTTGATACCGGCGGTCTGGGTCTCACGGGTGGGGATACGCCGGCACGGATCACGAAGATTTCCGAAGAGCAGGTGGGATTCGCGATCGCGGCGGCTTCGGTGATCCTGTTTGTGATCGATGCCCGCGACGGGGTGGTGGCGTTGGACGAGCGTATCGCGCAACAGCTGCGTCGTTCCAAGAAAGACGTGATCCTCGTCGCGAACAAGGCGGACGGCGGGAAG
Source organism: Verrucomicrobiota bacterium (assembly GCA_048498875.1). Taxonomy (GTDB): domain Bacteria; phylum Verrucomicrobiota; class Verrucomicrobiia; order Opitutales; family Opitutaceae; genus Lacunisphaera. Next base: position 2,498 of record JBEHXD010000049.1, on the reverse strand, counting down.
GAAAAAATCGGCGAGATTTCAGAATTCTTTCGTCTCGGATTTGGCGAGCCGTTCTACATTTCCGCGGAACACGGCAACGGTGAGGCCGAACTCCGGGATGCGATTCTCGCCAAGCTCGGCCCCATCGAAGAACCGAGCGAGCTGGAGAAGGAACGGATCAGCGTCTGTTTTGTGGGACGCCCCAATGTCGGCAAATCCTCGCTGAGCAACCGCCTGCTGAAAAGCGACCGGTTGATTGTCAGTGACGTGCCGGGCACCACCCGCGATGCGGTTGAGCTCGATTTTATTTATACCAACAAGGACGGCAAAAAGTGGCCGTTCCGTCTGATCGATACCGCCGGGATCCGGCCTTCGACGAAACTCTCGTCGTCGGTGGAATATTTTTCCCGGTTGCGCTCGTTGGAAGCGATTCACAGCGCTGACGTGGTCTTCATGGTGCTCGACGCCATGGATGGGGTGACCCAGCAGGATCAGGCGATCGCCGGGGAAATCATCAAGGCGGCCAAGCCCATTGTGATCGTGGTCAATAAATGGGACCTCGTGCACCAAGCCTTCAACAAACACGAACTCCTCGTCGCCAAGTACAAGACCGAGCGCGCTTATCGCGAGGATTACGAGAAGACGATGTTCGAGAAACTCTTCTTCACCCCCGGAGCGCCCGTGATGTTTGTCTCGGCGCTGACCGGCCACGAGATCGGACGCATGCTCAAGTCCGCGCGCGCGCTGCACAAGCGTCTCGATACCCGTATTCCGACCGCAAAGCTCAACGCGTGCATCATCAAGCTCACGGACCGGACGCCGCCGCCATCGACTTACAATATTCGCTTCAAGGTTTATTATGCGACTCAGACCGGCACGCGGCCGTTCCGGATGAAACTTTTCTGCAATCAGGAGCGCAGCCTGACCGAATCCTACCGCCGTTATCTGGAAGCGGGCTTGGTGAAGGAATTCGAATTGGACGGATGTCCGATTCATTTCGACCTCATCGGCAAGAAGAGCCAGTCGGCGGCGGATCGCGTGGCCGCCAAGAACACCCGGAGAAATCTTCGCGAGGGGAAACCCGGGAACGTCGATACTGAGGACGAATTCGATCCTTCGCTGCTCGACGATTGAGCGTTAATCTTCGTCATGCTGCGGATCGTTTTCATGGGCTCGGATGCCATTGCCCTGCCGGCGCTCAATTGGCTGGCAGGCGGGGGTAAAGGTGTTGGCGAAGTCGTGGCGGTGTTCACGCAGCCCGACCGTCCGGTGGGACGGGGACAAAAAGTGCAGCCCAACGCGATCAAACTCTGGGCCGAAGCACGCGGGTTGCCGGTTTTTCAACCGCAGAAATTTGGGGCAGGCGAGCGCGAGCAGTTGGCGGGTTTTCATCCGGATTTGTCACTGGTGATGGCATACGGACACATCCTGAAGCAGGATGTCATCGATACACCCCGGCTCGGAACGCTGAATTTGCATACCTCGGTCCTGCCGAAATACCGGGGCGCGTCGCCCATTCAAACGGCGATCGCCAGTGGCGAAACCGAAACCGGGGTGACGTTGATGCGGATGGTCCTGAAACTGGACGCCGGCCCGGTGGCGGATGTGGAGCGGGTCGGGATTGAGGCGCTCGACACGGCGGCGAGCGTCGAGTCAAAGCTGGCGCAGGCATGTGTGCCGTTGCTGCAACGTTGCCTTCCGGCCATCGAGTCAGGTGCTCAGATTTTCACCGATCAAATCGAGTCAGCGGTCAGTTTTTGCCGGCGGCTCGAAAAGAGCGATGGAGTTTTGGATTTCGGCGCACCCGCGGCAGTGCTCGCGGCCCGAATCAACGGGCTGATGCCTTGGCCTGGTTGTTCGATCGTGATCAACCAGCAGGTGGTAAAGATTGGCGTGGCGGATGTCGTCGCGGGCTCCGGCGGCAGTGGCATTCCCGGCGAAGTCGTGGGCGCGGATGCCGGGGGATTGCTGGTGACCACGACGGAAAAAACCCTCCGGTTGTGCCTCCTGCAGCGTCCGGGCGGTAGAATGTTGCCCGCCCCCGAATTTCTTCGCGGAACGCCGGTGCCGGTAGGAACGCGGCTCACGTCCCAAACCATGCCACCTCTGGTTTCGCGGGAACCATTTCCACGGCCAAAAGCCGGGTAGGGCGGACTATCCTTAGTCCGCCGCCGCTCGCGGCATCGATCGCTTAAGGAAGTGTTCCGTTCATTGCCGGCATTTCGGCGCACGGAAGGGCTTGTTTTTGCGAGTTAACTTCCCACCATGCGGCTTATGCGTAGCAGCTTTCTTCGATATGGCGGCCTGCTGGCCGTGGTGACCTCGGCGGTGTGGGCGCAGTCCAATGACCCACGCCAGGAATTATTCACTTTGCGGGAGGATGTTCGCTCGCTGACCCAGCGGGTGGGGGCACTGGAGCTGACCATCGAGCAACTCAATCGCGACAATGGTGAGCTTCAAAAAAAATCCAGGTGGGTAAACTCTTACGATAATCCTGCGATCAAATGGGAACAGGTGGA
>JBEHXD010000048.1:0-16799 GCA_048498875.1 Verrucomicrobiota bacterium | reverse complement strand
TGCATGCAGATGCGCCAATGGCCGAAGTTCGGGAAGGACATCTGGATATCGTTAAACTTGGCGATAAAATCCTCGATCGCGCTGCGCATGCCGGTGGTGTTGCCCGCCACCGCGATGGTTTGCGTCGTCTGGCTGTCGACGGTGACGCTCAAGCCCGCAATGCCATGCACCGTCGAATCGAGTGTATTGCTCGTGCTCGTGAGGGTTGGCCCGCCGTTGATCGAAAATTGCGCGTTTTTTCCGTGCACGAGAGCAGTCGGACTGGACAAACCGAGCGCGTCCATCAAACCGCCGGCGCCCTCGCTGACTGCGATGTTGGTATCACCCGTGACGGCATTGGCAATCACCACGCGGTCCTGCAATCCGTCGTAGCTCGCCGTCACACCCGCGCCGGACTGGTTGATGCGCTGCATCACCGCGTCGAGCGAATCGGTATTCACGTTATAGGCGATCGCCACGCCATTGATCGAAAAAGTGCCCGCGCCCGTGCCGTCGACCGCCGTGATCGCATTCTTCAGACGCGCGTTGGCCAGCGTGGCCGAACTGCTGGTCGTACCCAGGGTGCCGGCGCTGGCAATCGTCCCCGTTCCGTTGTTGGTCAGATGCAGGGCCGTGAGAAAATTACTCGTGTCGTTCGCGGCCCCGAGAATGATTTCACTGCCGCTCGAGAGCGTGATCTTGTCGGTCGAAGGATCATAGGCCGCCGTGACGGTCCCGCTGGTTGCCGTGGAAATCGCGGTGAACACCTGATCCAGGGAATCCGTGGCATTGACCGTGATTTTCTGGCCGTTGACGGAAAAAGTCCCGGCCACAATCCCGACCGAGGTGGGCATACTGGCAATCGTGAGGCCGGAGACATCCGTGGTCGGAGCGAGCGGCTGGCCGATTCCACTCGTGCCGTTTCGCTGGGCCGCCGTGGCCAGTTGGGAAACCGCAACCGTATAGCTGCCAGCCGAAGTGCCCGGCGCGGCCGACATACCCCACGTCGAACCACCGGTGCTTGAAGTGGCGGTGCGGCTGGTAAACAGCGTGGCCGCGTTCAGTGCGGTTGAAGAGGTCTGCAGGGCCGTGAGCTTGGTCTTAAGATCGTTGAGCGACGCCGCCTTGTTTATATTGGTGGTTTTGTCGTTGTTGAGCGTGTCGATGGGCGCGCTTTGGACGGCGATCACTTGATTGATGAAGCTTTTCCAATCGAAGTTGGAAACGAGGCCGGAGACTGAGAGATCAAGTGACATAAAATTGAGTGTGGTAAGCCACACCCGCTATCGACACGAACCACTCCGAAATTAAGGCCAAAAGAAGACACCCAATTTTCGCGCCAAAAAAATTCAGGAAAAGATAAAGTTCTTTCTTGACCGCGACGATACTCTCCTTGTCGCGAACAACTGTTCACGACCGGCGACCCGAAGCCGATCTCACCGGGCGAATGGCGACACGGACGTTGCTAACTCAAATCAAGGAAGATACCATGTCAGTCGTAATCAATACCAACTACGCAGCGACCGTTGCCTCAAACAACCTCGCTACCTCGAACTCGATGCTGCAGAAGAGCCTTAACCGGCTTTCGAGCGGATCGAAGATTGTCAGCCCCGCCGATGACGCGGGTGGCTTGGCTGTTTCCATGAAACTGTCTGCTTCAGCCGTCCGCCAGGGCGCTGTGGCGAATAACATCGGCAACGCCATCTCCCTCCTGCAATCGCAGGACGGTGCGTTAAAAGTGACCGGGCAGGTTCTGCAACGTATCAGCGAACTGCGCGTGCTTTATAACGATCTCACGAAGAGCACGACCGACAAGGCGAACTACGACACGGAGTTCACCGCCTTGCAGGCGCAGCTCACCGCGAACGGCAACGAAAAGTTCAACGGCGTCGCCCTGTTCGGTTCCACCGCCATCGGCAGCGTCTCGGTCACCGAGGACGGCCTCACGACCGTGGCCGTCGCCGCCCGCGACCTCACGAGCAGCGCGACCGGTGTCGGCGTGCTGACCGCCTCGAGCATCACCTCACTGTCGTCCATTACGGTGGCGCAGATCTCCACGGCGATTGAAAACGTGGCCACGATGCGCGCGACGAACGGTTCGGAACAGAGCCGCTTCAACTTCGCGAGCGAACTCGTGACGGTGAACAAGGCGAACCTCGAAGCTGCAAACAGCCGCATCATCGACGTCGACGTCGCGGCGGAATCCACGCAGCTCGCCCGTTGGAACATCCTGGTTCAGGCCGGCACCTCGATGCTTGCCCAGGCGAACCAGAGCCCGCAGAGCGCGCTTAAGCTCCTCCAGAGCTAAGCTTCGTCTACCCTCCCTGGTAGATTTCCCTTCGGGGACCGGTAACCTGAACCGGCCCGGTCCCCTGTCCTACCCATCGACTGGTAACTCATCTCTTGGAAACTTTTCCCTCTTTCTCACGCCCACAAGCGTGAACCCTTTACGGCCCAAGCCGTGATCAGCGCGATCCGGAGCTGTTTCACCCGGATACGTGGCGACGACGGATGTCGCAAAATCAAGGATAGATACCATGTCAGTCGTGATTAATACCAACTACGCAGCGACGGTTGCCTCCAACAACCTCGCTACTTCCAATTCGATGCTGCAAAAGAGCCTCAACCGGCTCTCCAGCGGTTCGAAGATCGTCAACCCCTCCGATGATGCGGGCGGTTTGGCTGTGTCGATGAAGCTGTCCGCCGCCGCCGTCCGTCAGGGCGCCGTCGCGAGCAACATCGGCAACGCCGTTTCGCTCCTGCAGACGCAGGATGGGGCCCTCAAAGTTACGGGTCAGGTTCTTCAACGTATCAGCGAACTGCGCGTGCTGTACGACGACGTCACCAAGTCCGGTACCGACAAGGCCAACTACAACACGGAGTTCACCGCTCTGCAGGCCCAGTTGACCGCCAACGCCGGTGAAAAGTTCAACGGTGTGGCGCTGTTCGGTTCGACCGCGATCGGTAACGTCGCCGTGACCGAAGACGGTGCCACGACGGTTTCCGTCGCCGCCCGCGATCTTACCAGCACCGCCACCGGTGTGGGTACGATTACGTCTTCGAGCGTCAGCTCGCTGTCCTCAGTCTCAGTGGCTCAAATCTCCACCGCGATTGAAAACGTTGCCACGATGCGCGCCACCAACGGTTCGGAACAGAGCCGCCTTGGCTTCGCTTCTGAACTGGTGACGACGAACAAGGCCAACCTTGAGGCCGCTAACAGCCGTATCATCGACGTCGACGTCGCAGCAGAATCCACCCAGCTCGCTCGCTGGAACATTCTGGTGCAGGCCGGTACATCGATGTTGGCGCAAGCCAATCAGAGCGCCCAGTCGGCGCTCAAGCTGCTCAGCTAATAAGTCTCCCTAGTGGTTGTTTTGATTCGCCAAGTCCGGGCCGCCGCAGGGCGGCCCGGATAAGGCGGACCAAAGGGACCAAAAGCGGAGGCCCCTGTCTGAAGCTGGTGCATCAAACGGCATCGGTTGCAAAAAAAGTTGGAAAGAAGGCCCCGGTTTCACACCGGGGCCTTCGCTTTTTCCGAGGTTAAATAGTCCGGCGGCAGGGGCGGTTGCCCTCAACCGCCTTCAGCGGGTACGCCGGCACACCCTACAAAGCTTACAAAAAATCAATACCTTCGATTCCGTCATTCTGAACGAAGTGAAGAATCCAGAGCTGCGAACCTAATATTACCTGCGAACACGTGGATTCTTCACTTCGTTCAGAATGACATCCATGCGATCGCCCTTGGTGCTGTCTCCTACTTCGATTGCACTCGCAAACGCCAAACATCCTCTTCCGCGATTGATCTCACCTCCAATGCCGTAAATCCTCACGTCGCCGCTGATGAACACGCCGCCTGTCATTCTGAACGAAGTGAAGAATCCCTGTGTGCGCAGGCGGCATCATGGTCGACCGTGTGGATTCTTCGCTTCGCTAAGAATGACAATCACGAGCCGATTTCCTCGATCGCATTTCCAAGCAATCGCGACGATTGATCCCCGATGATATTCCCCGCTCACTCATCTCATTGTTCCGCCTCGTGAATCCCGCGCCGCTTCAACGCAAAATCCAGGAAGGAATCGCCCTGCAGCAAAAGGGCCGCCTGCCCGACGCCGCGGCGATCTTCGCCCAAATCCGGACCGCTGCTCCGCAGAATTTTGACGGCTGGCATCTGGGCGGCACCGTCGCCCTGCTCCAGGGCAATCCCGCCGCGGCCGCCGAACTTTATTCCCGCGCCGTTCGCCTCAATCCCCGCTCCGCCGTCGCCGCCACCTGCCTCGGCGTGGCCCGCATGGCTATGGGCGATTTTGCCGGAGCCGAACCCCACCTCCGGACCGCCGTGAAGCTGGAGCCAAAAAACGCGGAAATCTGGAATCAACTCGCCACGCTGCTCAGCACGGCCGGCCGCTCCGACGAGGCGGTAAAATGTCATCGCCAGGCCGTCGCGCTCAACCCGCGTTCCGCCCAGGCATGGCATGGTTACGCCGCCACGCTGTCGAATCTCAATCTTTCCTCCGAAGCGCTGGACTGTGAAAAACGTTCACTCGCGGTGGATCCCCAGTATGAGCCAGCCCGCCGGGGGTACGCAACGGCCTTGCAAAAATGCCACCGCATCCCTGAAGCAGTGCAGGAATACGAGGTCCAGCTGGCCCGAAACCCAAAACAGTTCGACATCCAAAGCCACCGGCTTTTCGCCCTGAACTACCTCGCCGGGCAAACCCCCGCCTCGCTTTTCGCCGCTCACCGCGCCTTCGGTGAGTTGTTCGACGATCACGCCGCCAAATGGGAGCCCACGGCAGTGGATCCAAACCGCAAACTCCGGGTGGCCTTTTTCTCCGCCGATTTCCGCGAGCATTCGGTCGCTTACTTCATGGAGCCTTTGCTCCGGTTGCTGGATCGCAGCCGGTTTGAAATTTTCCTCTATAATTTCTGCAACAAGCCGGACGCGATGACCGAGCATTTTCGCACGCTCGCATCGGTCTGGCGGGATTTTCCCAGCAATCTGGAAAACGTGGTGGAACCGGTGGTTCGTGCCGACGCACCGGAAATTGCCGTGGACCTCGGCGGACACACCGGGCACAGCCTGATGCCACTTTTCGCCCGCCGGATCGCGCCCGTGCAAATCAGCTATCTCGGCTACCCCAACACGACCGGCCTGCGCACAATGGATTTTCGATTCGTGGACGAGACCTCCGATCCCGTGGGCGATGCAGACGAATTCGCCACGGAAAAACTGGTACGTTTCTCGTCCTGCGCCTGGGTTTATTCGCCTCCGGCCGGCGCACCTGTCCCGACGCCGCCCCCGCATTTAAAAAACGGGCATATAACCTTCGGGTCATTCAATAATTTCTCCAAGGTCACCGACGAAATGCTGGCACTGTGGGCGCGCCTGCTGAGCGAATTTCCCTCCTCGCGGTTGCTCCTCAAGTCAATCGGGCTGTCGGAACCGGCAATCGCCGCTCACGCGAAGGAAAGAATTCTCAAAGCCGGTCTCCCCGCGGATCGGGTCGAGTTTTCCGGGGCCAAAGCCACCACGGCAGAACATCTCGCCGCTTACTCTCTGATCGACATCGCCCTTGATACTACACCCTACAACGGCACCACCACCACCTGCGAAGCGCTTTGGATGGGGGTGCCCGTGGTGACCTTGTCGGGCGATCGCCACGCCGCCCGGGTCAGCGCCAGTTTGCTGAAATCGATCGGACATCCCGGGTGGATCGCAAAGTCACCCGACGAATATTTGGAAATCATCCGAACGCTGGCCGGCGATCTCAAGCGATTGGAAAACTTTCGCGAGAATTCGCGGGACGAGATGACTCGATCGCCGCTCATGAATTTTACCGATCAGGCCGCCCGCTTTAGTGACGCCTTGCGCAAGTGCTGGGAAAACAAACGACCGCCGGCGGCGGGATAAAAGGGACGGCAAAAATTTCCTGTCGAAGTCCTTGTGGATTCGAAACGAGCCGCCGAAACCAAAAATCGCGGACAAAATAATCTTTTTTAACTCTATTTATCAATAACTTACAAATCCGTCATCCATCGCTGGCCCGGGCATTGCTCAAGAGGGGTTTATGCCCTCCCACGCCACCGCCATCGCCACTCAATCGATCGCCCCTGAAGCGCCGGTAACTCCGGTCATCGTATCGAATTACTGGCAAGCCCTTGAGGCCGTCTGGCACCAGCACGACTGGAGCGATTTCAACACGCTCGTCGACACGCTCCAGCTTTGCTGGCGCGAGAATCGCCAGGTTTTCCTTTGCGGCAACGGCGGCAGCGCCGCCAATGCCATTCACCTCGCCAACGATCTTCTCTACGGAGTCGACAAGGTCGCAGGTCGCGGCCTGCGCGTCACGGCCCTGCCCGCGAATTCCGCCGTGCTCACGTGTCTCGCGAACGATGTGGCCTACGAGGATATTTTTGCCCAACAGCTCACCGTCCTCGCCCAGCCTGGCGATGTGTTGATCGCGTTTTCCGGCAGTGGAAACTCACCGAACATCGTGAACGCGCTCAAGCGCGCCCAGGAATTGCACATGACGAGCTTCGCGATTCTCGGCTTCAGCGGCGGCAAGGCGCTCGGGCTCGCCGACCACCCGATTTATTTTCCCGTCCACGACATGCAGGTCTCCGAAGACATCCAGATGATGGTCGGACACATGGTCATGAAACACCTTTCCCTCACGGGTCGTTAATCAACCGAATCAGGTCATGAGCGGTCGCATCGCGGTCATCGGCAGCAATTCATTCTCGGGCGCAAGCTTCGTGCAGTACTGCCTCGCGCAGGGTCGCACGGTGCTAGGGGCCAGCCGCTCGACGGAACCCGCCCATTGTTTCCTCCCATACCGCTGGCTGCCCGGGGAAAAACAAAAGAATTTCCAGTTCGTTCAGGCCGACCTGAACCACGATCTCAACGCGTTGATGGCCGCCCTGGAAAAATTCCAACCCGACGCCGTCGTAAATTTTGCCGCGCAGGGCATGGTCGCCCAAAGCTGGCTGCAACCCGAGCACTGGTATCAGACAAACGTGGTCGCAAACGTGCTGTTTCACGACCGGCTGCGCAAAGCGGCCTGGCTGAAAAAATACGTCCATGTCGGCACGCCCGAAGTCTACGGCAGCACCAGCGGCTTGATCGACGAAAGCGCTCCTTTCAATCCGAGCACACCCTACGCCGCCTCCCGCGCCGCGTGCGATCTGCATCTCCGCACTTTCTTCAACCAGTACAAGTTCCCCGTCACGTGGACGCGCGCCGCCAATGTCTACGGTCCCGGCCAGCAGCTTTATCGCATCATTCCGCGCACGATTCTTTCTATCAAGCTTGGCCAGAAACTCCAGCTCCATGGTGGCGGTCATTCGGTGCGTTCTTTCATTCACATCGACGACGTCGCGTCCGCCACCCTCGCGATCGCCGAAAAGGCCCCGGCCGGACAGTGCTATCACCTTTCGACCGACCGCTTCGTGTCGATCCGCGAACTCGTGGAGATGATCTGCTTCAAGATGAACGCCGACTTCGAAAAAGTTGCGCAAGTCACCGCCGACCGTCCGGGTAAGGACGCCGCCTACCAGCTCGATAGCACCCGCGCCCACCGCGAACTTGGTTGGAATGCCCGGGTTTCCCTCGAGGAAGGCGTGCAGCAAACGATCGCGTGGGTCGACCAGCACATCGACGAGATCCGCCGTCAGCCCATCGACTATATCCACAAGCCCTGATTCCCGCATGTCCGTCCCCAAATCCATTTCCAATAAACGGACCTCGTCCCGCACGCCTGCTTCCCGCTCCGGCCGCAAGATCAACGGCGTCGCGAAGGCTCCGACTCCGCGTCCCCAGTCCAAGGTGATCGCCTACGAGGACGCCGCCCCGGTTTTCGACCGTCTGCGCAAACAGGGCAAAGCGATCGTCCATTGCCACGGCACGTTCGATCTCATTCATCCGGGTCACATCGTTCATTTTGAAGAGGCCAAAGCTCTCGGTGACATTCTCGTGGTCACCATCACCGGCGAGAAGTTCGTCAACAAAGGCCCCGGGCGCCCCTATTTCAACGACCAGTTGCGTTCGCGCTGGCTCGCCGCCCTCGGTTGCGTCGACTACGTCGTCGTCATTCCTTTCGCGGCCGCAGTGGAAGCCATCGAATGCGTGCGGGCCCGGTTTTATTGTAAAGGCCGCGAATATGCCGATCCCACCGCGGATCTGACGGGCAACATCGGTGATGACGTTCTCGCCGTACAGCGGGTCGGTGGCGAAATGCGCTATCTCGGATCGATTCTTTTCAGCTCCACCCGTCTGCTGAACAAACATTTCGATCCCTATCCTCCGGAGGTCAAAAAATTCTGCCAGAGCGTTTCCCAGGAATGTTCACCCTCGCGCTTTCGCGAAATCGTGGAAAATTTCAGCAAACTCAGCGTCCTCGTCGTCGGCGATGTGATTTTCGACAAATACACGACGGTGGAAGTTCAGGGTCTCACTTCCAAAAACCGCATTCTGTCCGGCCGGTTCATGAATGATGAACTCCAGGCCGGCGGGGCCCTCGCGGTTTACCGCCATCTGCGCGAATTCACTTCAAACGTGAAATTGATCGGCCTCGCGGGCAATGAGCCCTGGCTCGATTCCACCCTGAATGGCTACATCGAGAAGAACGACGACCACATCGTCCGTGCCTCCGACTTTACCACCATCATCAAGCAGCGCTTCGTCGAGCCCCGGGTCGAGGGCAAGGAACTCGCCAAGCTTTTTTCAGTTAACTATATCAACAAGCGCGCGCCCGCCGAAGTCCTGCAAAAGGCCGTACTCGAACGCCTCGCCGGCGAAATCGACAACTACGACGTCATCCTCGTCATGGATTTCGGTCACGGCGTGATGGAGGACATTGTTCGCAATTACGTTCAGGACAAGGCTCCGTTCCTCGCCGTCAACTGCCAGACGAACAGCAATAATCACGGCTTTAACATCATCAACCGGCGCTACCGCCGCGCAGACATTTTCACGCTCGATCAAACCGAGCTCAATCTCGCCGTCGGTCGTCGCGAAATCAATTTCGGCCAGGAGCTCACTGCTCTTGCCGCTCATCTCGGCAGCAGCTACGCGTGGCTGACCCGCGGCGCACACGAAACGCTCGGTCGCAATTGCGTAAAGAATATTTCCGCCTGCCCGCCGTTGGAAACTTCCGTGGTCGACACGATCGGCGCGGGCGACGCCTTCTGCGCCGTCGCCACCCTCGCCGCCACCAGCCGGGTGCCGCTCAACGTCGCGACCTTCATGGGCCAGCTCGCCGGGGCCCAAGCCGTCAAGATTGTCGGCAACGCGGAACCGATCCGCAAATCACGCCTGCTGAAGGCCGGCGTTTCTATGCTCGCCTTTTAATCAAGTCATCACCTACCCACATGAAAATCCTACTCACCGGTGGCTGCGGCTACGTCGGCACTCCCCTCACCCTCAGCCTGCTTGATGCCGGACACACCGTCACGGTGGTCGACCTGCAATGGTTCGGCAATTTTCTGCCGTCACATCCCAACCTGACGGTTATCAAAGAGGATATCCGCAACGCCGATCGCATCCCGATGACGGGCGTCGATGTCGTGATGCATCTCGCCAACATCGCCAACGATCCCTGCTCGGATCTGAACTCCAAGTTGAACTGGGAGGTCAATGCCCTCGCTTCGATGTTCCTCGTCGAGCGCGCCATCGCCCACAAGGTGAAGCAATTCATCTTCGCCAGCTCCGGCAGCGTGTATGGCGTGAAAGACGAACCCGAAGTCACTGAAGATCTTTCGCTGGTTCCCATTTCCGATTACAACAAGACCAAGATGGTGAGCGAACGCGTGCTGCTGAGCTACGGCGACAAGATCCGTGTCAACATTGTGCGTCCCGCGACGGTGTGCGGTTACTCACCCCGCATGCGCCTCGATTTGTCGGTGAGCCTGCTGACCATGCAAGCGCTCGTGAAGCAGAAGATCACGGTCTTCGGCGGCGATCAAACCCGTCCGAACATTCATCTGAAGGACATGATCCGGGTCTATCATCACTTCCTGAAGAACGGCATGAATCTCCCCGGCGTGTTCAACGCGGGTTTTGAAAACATCTCGATCCTCGACATCGCCAATCGCGTCCAGCACCACATCCCCGCCGAAGTGGTCGTCACGCCTTCCAACGATCCGCGTTCCTATCGTCTGTCCTCAAAGAAACTGCTCTCCACGGGCTTTTCACCCGCGCACAATGTCGAGGACGGCATCCGTGACGTCATCTCCGCCTATCGCGACGGCCGCCTGCGCGACGAGGAGCGGTACTACAACATCAAGACGATGAAGAAGCTCCCGGCGCTGAGCTGAAAATTTTCCTTTCCCGCGCGTGAAAACTTCCGCCGCCATCCTTGTCGAACAACGCCAGCCCCTCGTCCTGGACGAAGTGGAGTTGCCCGCGCTCGGCTATGGCCAGGTTTTGGTCGAAGTCGCCGTGAGTCGTATTTGCGGCTCACAGATCGGCGAGATCGACGGAGTAAAGGGCTCGGATCGTTACCTGCCTCATCTTCTCGGTCACGAAGGGTGCGGCACGGTGCTTGAGACCGGCCCGGAAGTGCGTCACGTCAAAACTGGCGATCGCGTCGTCCTTCACTGGCGGCCCGGCTCCGGCATCGAAGCGCGTCCCTCGGTCTACACCTGGAAAACCCAGCGCTGCAATGCGGGCTGCATCACCACCTTTAATCAATTCGCCGTCGTTTCCGAAAACCGCCTGACGACCGTACCCGCCGAAACTGATTTTGAAGTGGGTGCACTCATGGCGGATACGCTTACGACCGGCTTCGGCGTGATCAACAACGATGCCCAGGTTCGCATCGGCGAATCCGTCGTCATCATCGGTTGCGGTGGCATCGGCCTCGGGGCCATCCTCGGGGCAAAGCTCGCCGGTGCCTATCCAATCATCGCGGTCGACCTGCACGATCACAAACTCTCCAAAGCCCGCGAATTTGGCGCCACGCATACGATCAATTCCACCCACGAGGATTTTGCTTCCGCGGCCGAAACGATCCTGCGCGGCAAAGCCGACGTGGTCATCGACGGCACGGCGCTGCCGGCGGTCCTCGAAAAAGCCTTCACTCTCGCCGGTCCCAAGGGCCGCTGCGTGGTTTTCGGCGTGATGGCGCACGATCGCAAAATCTCACTCAACACCCTGCCCCTTCACTTCGGGAAAGTTCTCACGGGGTCGCATGGCGGCGAAAGCCAGCCGGCCCAGGACATCCCGCGCTATCTCCGCATGATGAACGGCGGCGGGTTTGATCCCCGTGGCATGATTTCCCATCGCGTCCGTCTGGACCAGATCAACGACACCATCGCGCGTATGCGCTCCGGCGAAGTGATTCATGCGATGATCCATTTTCCCTCCTCCAAGTCGTGAAACTCCTCACCGAACAACTCTCGCCCGCCGAGGTGCCCTTCGATGCGCCGATCTCCGATCTGGTGAACGTAGCGCGCAACCTGCGCTATCAGGCGATTCAGATGTCACACCATGCCGGCACGCCGCATCTCGGCTCCGTGCTTTCCTGCATCGATATCGTGGTGGCCGCTTACTGGAAAATTTTGCAGATCGATCCGGCTCATCCCAAGGATCCCAAGCGCGATCGCTTTATTCTCAGCAAAGGCCACGCCGCTCCCGCCCTCTACTCGGCCCTCGCTGCGCGCGGATTCTTTCCCCAATCGTGGCTTGAGTCCTTCGCCAAACACCAGGCCGATCTCGCCGAACAGCCTGCGCCGAACTGCGCACCGGGAGTCGAACTCGCCACCGGTTCGCTCGGCCATGGATTGCCCGTCGGCTGTGGTTTCGCGCTCTCCGGCCGCATCCAAAAACTCAATTACCGCACCATCGTCGTCATGAGCGACGGCGAGTGCAACGAAGGTTCCGTCTGGGAAGCCGCGATGTTTGCCGCCGGCAAACAACTCGGCCGCCTCGATGTCGTGATCGATTATAACAAATGGCAGGCGACCGGTCGCAGTGATGAAGTGCTGGCGCTCGCATCCCTGCGCGACAAGTGGGCCGCGTTTGGCTGGGAAGCCGTCGAAGTCGATGGTCATGACATCGGCGCCCTCACCCGCGAACTCACCCGTGAGACCCGTGATGTGGGCCGTCCTAAGGCCATCATCGCCCACACCGTCAAAGGAAAAGGCGTCCCGTTCATGGAGGACGACAACAACTGGCACTATCGCGTGCCGACCGCCAGCGAGCTCGCCACCGCCGCGGAACACCTGCTCAACTCATGAGAAACGCTTTCGCCCACGAAATCACCCAGATGGCCCAGCAGGATGAACGCATCGTCCTGCTCTCGGGCGATATTGGCAACCGGCTGTTCGACGAATTCAAGGCGAAGTGCCCCGGCCGTTTCCACAACTGCGGTGTGGCGGAAGCCAACATGATCGGCGTCGCCGCCGGCCTCGCGATGAACGGACTGCGTCCGGTTTGTTACACCATCGCTCCGTTCATCACGTACCGCTGCATGGAGCAGATCCGCGTCGACGTTTGCTACCATCACGCGCCCGTCACCATCGTCGGCACCGGCGCCGGCCTGGCTTACGCATCGCTCGGTGGCACCCACCATTCCTGCGAAGATATCGGCATGCTCCGCACCCTGCCCGATCTCGTGGTCATGGCTCCCGGCGACGCTCACGAAGTGCGCAGCTGCCTGCGCTCGGTGCTTCAGCAACCGAAACCCGCTTATCTCCGCATCGGCAAAAAGGGCGAAGCGGACGTTCACGCCAAACCCCCGGCAATGGAAGTCGGCAAAGCCCTCGTCCTCGCCCCACCCGGTCGCGTGACCCTGATCAGCACGGGCAACATGCTCCCGACCGTCCGCGCCACCGCGGCGCTGCTGACGGCACAATCAATCTCCTGCGGCGTCGTGAGCATGCCGACGGTCAAACCGCTCGACACGGCCCTGCTGCAAAACGCTTTTTTCACCTCCCAAGTCGTCGCCACCGTCGAGGAACATTCGATCATCGGTGGACTCGGTGGCGCGGTGGCCGAATGGCAAAGCGACCAGGCCAGCCGCGGCGGACGGTTGCTGCGCTTCGGCACGGCGGATGAATTTTATCATGAAACGGGTGAGCAGGAACACGCTCACGAGCACTTCGGTTTGGAGCCGGCCACGATGGCCGAACGCATCCTGGCCACTCTCTCCCGTCCATGATCATCGGCCTTGATTTCGATAACACGATTGTAGCCTACGACTCCCTGTTCCACCGCGTGGCCTTGGAGTTGGAGGTAATCCCTGCCGACCTGCCGGTAAACAAGACCGCGGTTCGCGACCATCTGCGAGCCACCGGTCGCGAGAATATCTGGACGGAAATGCAAGGCACGGTCTATGGCTCACGCATCGGTGAAGCCCGCCTCTTCGACGGCGTGATTGAGTTTCTGCTTCTTTGCAAGGAACGCGGGATTCCGGTCCGCATCGTCAGCCACAAGACCAAGTTTCCCTTCCTGGGCGAACGTCACGATCTTCACGCGGCGGCCCGCGGCTGGCTGCACGATCAAGGCGTCATCGATCCCGCCGTCACTGGCATCGGCGACGCGGAAGTTTTCTTTGAACTGACCAAAACGGAAAAACTCGCGCGCATCGCCGCCTTGGGTTGCACCCATTTCATCGACGACCTCCCGGAGCTGCTGGAAGACCGGTCTTTTCCGGCCGCCACCGCGCGTATTCTTTTCGATCCGCAGAACATTCACCCCACCTCGCTTGCCCTCCAAAAGGTCAACTCCTGGTCTTCGTTGCAAAACCTGCTGCTCGGCCGGACTGTGGCGCGGGATGAAATCGAATCAGCGGTTGCCGCCTGCGGGATTCAGATTGCAGGTGATTCGCTGGAACCCCTCAGCGGCGGCGCCAACAACCGGGTCTACCGCGCGAATGCAGACGCCGGCAAAAAGCTGCTCGTCAAACAATACTTTCAACACCCGAACGACACCCGCGATCGTTTCCAGGCGGAATGCGCGTTCTACCGTTACGTGCAATCGGCCGGTCTTCCCCAGACGCCCGCCGCCCTCGGTTGGAACGAAGAACGTCGAATTGGCATCTTTTCCTTTGTCGAAGGCGTCCGTCCCACGAAGGTGTCGCCCGAGCAGGTAAGTGCCGCTCTGGATTTCATCTCCGACCTCAACGCCCAGCGCACCCGGCCTGAAGCGCTCGATCTCCCGATCGCGTCCGAAGCCAATTTCTCCATCGATGCGCACCTCGCGTCCGTGCAGAAGCGCGTCGACCGGGCCGCATCGCTGCCGATCGAAGACCGCCTCGACGAAGAGGCCAGCCTGTTCATCCACCGGGAACTCATTCCCGCCTGGAACTCGATCAACGGCGGTATCGGCAACGACTACACGGCCGACGAACGCGCGTCCGTGCTTGATGCCGGCGAGCGCTGCATCTCCCCATCCGATTTTGGCTTCCACAACAGCCTTACCGACGCAAACGGCCAGAGCGTGTTTTTTGATTTCGAGTATGCGGGTTGGGATGACCCGGCAAAACTCGTCGCCGATTTTTTCTGCCAGCCCGATGTGCCCGTAGCCCTTCGTTATTTCGACTGGTTTGTGACGGGCATTGGCGCACGTCTGAGCCTGCCCGATCCCATCGCCTTCGCAAAACGGTGCCGCGAGCTCCTGCCTGTTTACCAGGTGAAATGGACCTGCATTCTGCTGAATGATTTCAGCGTCGTGGGACGCGAACGCCGCATTTTCTCCCTTGGCGCCACCGAGGCCGCCGCCCGCCGTGAACGCCAGCTCGCGCGCGCCCGCGCGCTGCTGAGTCATCTCCTTCAAGCCGCCTGATCATGGCCCACATCGATTTCATCTCCGTTCTCCACAAGAAGACCAAGCGCGACTACCTCGGTCGCGTGAACGAATTTCCCAAGGCCGAAGCTGCCACCGTGGCCGGACGCTTTGACCGGGACTATTGGGACGGTGATCGCAAGTTTGGTTATGGTGGCATGCGCTACGACGGCCGCTGGCGGCCGGTCGCCGAGGCAATGGCGAAGCACTATGGACTCAAAGCCGGCGATCGCGTGCTCGATGTCGGTTGCGGCAAGGGTTTCCTGCTCTACGAATTCACGCAGGTGGTTCCCGGCATCCACGTGACCGGCCTCGACATTTCCGCCTATGCGGTTGAAAATGCGAAACCGGAAGTGAAACCGTTCCTTCAAGTCGGTCACGCCAGGCGACTCCCCTTCGCGGACCAGTCGTTCGACCTCGTTGTCTCTCTCAACACGCTGCACAATCTGTACTGTCACGATCTTGATGCCGCCTTTCGTGAAATCGAGCGGGTCGGAAAGCAGAAATACGTTTGCTCCGAGGCTTATCGCAACGAGGAGGAAAAGGTGAACCTCCTGTACTGGCAGCTCACCTGCCGCATGTTCTGCACGCCTGAAGAATGGGCCTGGTGGTTTAAAACGACCGGCTACACCGGTGATCACAGCTTCATCTATTTCGAATAATAAGATGAAAATTCGAAGCGAAAGTCCCGAAGTTTTCTATCCCGGAGAGGAGCCGGTGGTCGTCGACTCGTCGATGATCGAGCACCTCAAACGCGTGGCGCTGACCAGTCCAAAAAAGCGCGCCCGACTTTGCACGCACCAGACCCCTTCGGATGACCTTCACGAAATGCTGATCGCGCTTCCACGCGACGCTTATGTGCGACCGCACCGTCATCTCGCCAAAGCAGAATCATTTTTCATCGTTGAAGGGGAAGCCGACGTTGTACTTTTCCAAGAGGACGGCGCGGTGCGCAAAGTAATCCCCATGGGGCCACACGGCTCGGGAAAATCGTTCTACTACCGTCTTTCCCAGCCGGTGTACCATACCGTGATTGTACGTTCGGATTTCGTTGTTTTTCACGAAGTGACCGAAGGGCCATTTCAGCGCGAGCAGACGGAATACGCCGGTTGGTCGCCCGACGAACAGGATCAAACCGGCGTCACACGATTCCTAAGCCCGTTTCTCGTCGAATCGCTGTCGTTCCCCGTTTCCTCCTAATCACTCACCACCGCCCTATCATGCACACCTGCCAACTCTGTGGGACCGCTCCCCTCATTCCTGTTCTCGATCTCGGTGCCCACCCGATCGCCCAGCATTTTCTGCGTGAACCATCGGCGGCGGAGTATACTCATCCTGTCAACGTCCAACGCTGTGACCAGTGCGGACTGATCCAGCTGGTGGACGGCGTTCCGCCGGAAAAATTCTACACGAACTACGTCACGCTGAGCAGCTGGAAGACGCACCCGCATATTCCCCAGTTGATCGACCTGCTCAAAAAGCACACCGGACTCAATCCGGACACCCGCATTGTCGAGGTGGGAAGCAACGACGGCAGCTTCCTGAAAGTTCTGCGCGACCTGGGTTTTGTCCACGGAGTCGGCATCGAACCCGCCGAGGATGCCCGCGCCGCAGCCCGGGCTTTGGGCATCGAGACGGTCGGCGATTACCTGACTCCCGTCACCGCCGAAAAGTTCACGAACAAGTATGGGTGCGCCGACCTCATCGTGTCGCGCCATGTGGTCGAACACATCACCCAACTCCAGCCGTTCAGCGATGCCCTGCGCAAGCTGTGTCGGCCTGGTACTTACGTGCTCATCGAGATACCCTACTTCGACTTCTGTCTGGACGTGGTCGACTACAGTGGCATCTGGGAGCAGCATTCGAATTATTTCACCCGCGCCACGCTCAACTATTTCCTCGAGCGGACCGGCATCGAATTGCTGCACCATCAGACCTTCACCTTCAGTGGCAAAGCCCAGGTTGCCATCGGACGTTATACCGGCATCGCCCGACCCAATCCACTCGCACCGCGGGTGCGAGTGGATTGGGTCGG
>JBEHXD010000047.1:0-17307 GCA_048498875.1 Verrucomicrobiota bacterium | reverse complement strand
CACCCCGCCCACAGTAACGAGAATAGACGCGGGAAAACGTCCTGAAGGCCGATGGGGGCATCGGCCCCTACCGTGCAAACAAAGTCAAACCATGCCGGCGATCGGTCGGCATACACTTTGTAGGATTCGTCTTTGACGAATCCATTCGTGGGGAAGAATTCCGGACTTTGCGGGTGTGCTCTAGTTAGAGCAGACGGTCGCTCGCCATTTGGCGGGTTTCTCTCGGAATGCGGGCATGCCCCAAATCAGGAATCTCCGGTGGTGGATGATCGGACTCATCATGCTCGGAGCGGTGATCAATTACCTCACGCGCAGCACGCTCGCGGTCGCTGCGCCGACGATTCTCCAGGATCTGCATATCACCACCGAGGAATATTCATGGATCACCGGTGCCTTCCAGGGTACGATCATGCTGCAGCCCTTGTGCGGTTATGTGCTCGATGTCATGGGGCTGAAGCTGGGCCTCGCGCTTTTCGCCACGGTCTGGTCGCTGATCAGCATGGCGCACGGATTCGCGCACAGCTGGCAGGCGTTTGCCTGGCTGCGCGGTGCGCTGGGATTGGCTGAGGGATCCGCGAATCCGGCGGGGATGAAGGCGGTTTCCGAATGGTTTCCGGCCAAAGAGCGCGGCATGGCGGGCGGCGTGTTTAATACGGGCGCCTCGTTTGGTTCGATGCTCGCGCCACCCCTCGTGGTGTGGGCCATCCTGCACTACAACTGGCAGACGGCCTTTGTCATCACGGGCGGATTGGGTTTGGTCTGGGTCGCGCTCTGGTGGTTGTTTTTCAACTCCCCCGACAAACATCCCGCGCTCTCACCGGCGGAAAAACAGCACATCGCAGCCGGACAGGAGGCGCATTTGCAGGGCGACGGAAAACGTCCATCGGTGCGGGACGTGCTTGCGCAACGGAACTTCTGGGGCATCGCATTACCGCGGTTTCTGGCGGATCCGACCTGGGGGACGCTGTCGTTTTGGGTACCGCTCTATTTGACGACCGTCCGAAATTTCGACCTGAAGCAAATCGCGATGTTTGCCTGGCTGCCGTTTCTTGCGGCGGACCTGGGTTGTTTTTTTGGTCCGATGCTGGTGCTCGCCCTGCAAAAACGAGGGGTCACGCTGATCAATGCCCGGCGGGGGGCTTTCACGGTTGGTGCCTGCCTGATGACCGGTATTGCCTTCGTTGGCCTTGTGCAAAATCCCTACCTGGCAGTGGCGTTGTTGAGCCTCGGTGGCTTTGCCCATCAAACGTTGTCCGTGACCGTCATCACGATGTCGTCCGATCTCTTTAAGCGGAGTGAGGTCGCCACGGTCGCCGGCCTGTGTGGCACGTGCGGCAATCTCGGTCTGTTGCTCTTTTCCCTGTTGATCGGCCGTCTCGTGACGGAAGTGGGTTACTCGCCCTTTTTTGTGGCCCTGGGTGTGTTGGATGTCGTGGGCGCCGCGCTGCTGTGGGCCTTGGTCCGGGAAAGGAAAACCGATACCGCGGTTGTTGGCTCACTTAATCCTGATTGACCACGGATTTCACGGATTAACACGGATGGCATCAAGGCCGGGGAAACCATGAATTACTCTGAATGCACAGAAAAAGCAGTGGTGAAAATCTCACTGACAACCGTCTGGGCGTTCCGTGTGTTCTGTGTCTTCCGTGGTTTTTATCCGTGAGCATCTGTGCAATCCGTGGTTAACCATTTCCCCAGTTTGATGCTTATCCCACCACGGCCTTCGTCATGACCGATCAGAATCTGAAAATCAAAAATCCCATTCTGCCGGGCTTTAATCCCGACCCGTCCATCGTGCGCGTGGGCGAAGACTATTACATCGCAACGTCGACCTTCGAGTGGTTTCCCGGAGTGCAAATTCATCATTCGCGCGACCTGGTCCACTGGCGGCTGCTGACGCGTCCGCTCACGCGCCCGAGCCAGTTGAACATGCTGGGCGATCCGGATTCCTGTGGCATCTGGGCGCCATGTCTTTCCTACGCAGACGGACTTTTTTATCTCATTTACACTGACGTGAAACGCTACGGTCTCACGACAGTCGCGGGCGCGGCGGGTGCGTCGCTGCGCGATTTTCATAATTACCTGGTGACGAGCCCGCGCATCGATGGGGAGTGGTCGGATCCGGTTTATCTCAACAGCAGCGGTTTCGATCCGTCACTGTTTCACGACGACGACGGGCGGAAATATCTGGTGAATCAACTGTGGGATCATCGCCCGGGACAAAACCGTTTCGCGGGCATCGTCCTGCAGGAATACTCCGTCAAGGAGCGCAAACTGGTCGGCCCGCGTCGGAACATATTCAAGGGGACCGCGCTCGGCCTCACCGAGGCGCCCCATCTCTACAAGCGAAATGGCTATTACTATTTGCTCACGGCCGAGGGCGGTACGGCGTGGAATCACTCAGTGACGATGGCGCGCTCGCGCTCGCTGACCGGCCCGTACGAACTGCATCCCGCCACTTACATTCTAAGTTCCCGTAACCGTTCCGATATCCCACTGCAAAAAGCCGGACACGCCGATCTGGTGGAAACGCCCGCGGGCGACACGTATATGGTTTATCTTTGCAGCCGGCCGCTGGCGAATCGCGGCTGCAGTACGCTCGGCCGCGAGACGGCGATTCAGCCCATGGTCTGGGGCGACGACGGCTGGCTCCGGACGACAGACGGGCAGGGGCTCGCGCAAACGGAGGCGATGGCGCCGAAGCTGCCGGCGCACGTTTTTCCCGCGACGCCGGTGCGGGAGGATTTCAACGAGGCGCAATTGCCGGTCGATTTTCAATGGTTGCGCTCTCCCTGGCCGGCGGAACTGTTCAGCCTGACCGCCCGCCCGGGTTGGTTGCGACTCCACGGCCGCGAAACGATCGGCAGCCTGTTCCGGCAGTCGCTCGTCGCGCGCCGGCAGCAGGCTCATTGTTACAGTGCCTCGACCAAAATCGAATTTGAGCCGGAACATTTCCAACAGCAGGCGGGACTCGTCTGCTATTACGGTGGAGCCAAGTTTCACTACCTGTATCTGTCGCACGACGACGCGATCGGAAAACATCTCCGCGTGATGTCCAGCCTGCCCAACCATGCGCAGGCGGATGCGTTTACTCCCCCGATTGCGATTCCCGCCCACCGTCCGGTGGAATTGCGCGTGGAGGTCGATCGCGAACGACTTTATTTCGGCTACCGGATTGAGGGGGAAGCCTGGATTTGGCTGCCCCAACTCTTCGACGCCAGCATCCTGTCGGACGAAGCGTCGGCGCCGGGTCGCCCCAACTTTACCGGAGCGTTTGTGGGCATGGCCTGTCAGGATATGGCCGGCACGGCGCTTCCGGCGGATTTTGATTATTTCGAATACCGCGAGCGGGAGTTTCGCCCTGAGCCGCTGCGATAGATGGATTTTATCTCGCGACCCCACTGATCGATTGCTTCAAAGGTAACTTCCCGGCTTCGACTGCCACAATCCAACCACTCCTTCGTCATGAGCAAAGCATTCGTTCAATCCTATCTGTTTTTCGGCGGCCGGTGTGAAGAAGCCTTGGATTTTTATCGCGACACCCTCGGTGCGAAGGTGGAGTTTGTGATGCGATACAATGAAAGTCCGCATCCCATGCCGCCGGGCTCGATTCCGCCGGGGTTTGAAAAGAAAATCATGCATGCGACCTTTCTCATCGGTGGTTCGGCGCTGATGGCCTCCGACGGCAATGAGGAGGGAGCAAAATTCGAAGGCTTTTCGCTTTCCCTCTCCCTTCCGACCGAGGCGGAGGTGGACCGCGCATTTGCGGCCCTGTCGGAAGGCGGCAAGGTCGGCATGCCTTTGAGCAAAACGTTTTGGTCGCCGAAATTCGGCATGCTGACCGACCGTTTCGGCATCGGCTGGATGGTGAGTGTCACGCCCAAACAATGAGTACAGCCGGCTCGGAATTCCCTGTCCCGGAAAAATGATGAATCCTTTTTTTAATCTGCGCCGCCTCATCGTCCCGCTCATGGCCGTGATGGTCTCAGGTTCGCAGGTTGCGATGAGGGCGGAGGACACAAATTCCGGGGAGCACGCAAAACCGTCGTTGTCTGCCGAAGCGGTTAAACTCAAGGAGCTGTTTTCGGATATGCCGGACTATGCGGCGACCCTGCCTCTGGCACGGGGCCTGAAGACACCGCCCCGGCTGGTCGCAGGCAATCCGCCGGCGTCCCCGGGATTCCCCGAATTGGGAAAGAAAGTCCTCGTGACGGTGTGCGTGGCCATCAATGAACAGGGCGACGTCGCGGCAGCGCGGGTTTTCAAGTCGGACGATGCCCGCTGCGATCCGCTGGCGGTCGACGCGATCAGGCAATGGAAATTTGCGCCGGCGACGAACGGAACGTCGGCCATCAAGTGTGTGGTCCAGTTGCCCGTTGAATTTGTCGCTCCGCCTCCGGGGGCGGGACATTTGGAAGTAAATCTGGGCCCGCTGGCCTATGATATTCGCGGGCTTTCCTTGCAGGCTCCGATTCAACTAAAAGGACTGGATCTCGCTTCGATCAAGGCCGCGCGTGTTACAGTGACGCGGGCGCTGGATGATACGGGGGGCGACCTCAAAGCGAATGGACCGGGTGCTTTCTTTCATCCGGCGGTCGGTGGACCTTCCGATGAAGGATTGAGTGCCACCCAGGCACTCAGGCTCTCGATTGGCCTGCGAGTCCCGGAAAAATCGGCTACCCGGATAACCGCGTTGGAAGGAGTGATGGAACTGGTCATGCCGGGACGTGATCCCCTGGCCACAGCCAATATCAGTCAGGTGGTCCAAAAACTGGGCTCACCTTTGGTTTCGGGCGAATTGGCCGCGGCTCATGTCCGGATCTCAGTCCTCGACAAGACGGCCTGCCTTGCGGCGCTCGCCAACGGGCATGATCCCGCGGATTTGCGGGGATTTCTCTGGGATCCCACTCCGCTGCCCATTCCCGGTTGGAAGCCGCCTTTTTCCACGGATGATATGACGGACACCGACCTCGCCCTGGCCATCGATGACCCGGAGGGGCGGTTGGTGGGAACGGAGTTTCAGACGATCTACGGGGCGCCCGTCATCTATAATCACAACGGTTGGGCGCATCTGGAAAAAACCCCGGGCAAGCGATTGTCGCTTTACCGCCTGAAGTCGAAAATCACAGACAACATCAAGCTGGTCTGCTGGCTCGCCACCGATCAATCGGTGTGGAAGCAAAACTTTAACTACACCGGGCTGCCATTGCCGCCCCCTCGCTAATCGCGGTCGCCTGGAGTGCAGGGCGGGGCTTGAATTGTCACATGAATCTTCTCAAAGACCGCATCGCCCGCGAACGCATTCGGGTCCGGGAAATGGAGCAGATTTACGCGCAATTTGGTTCGCATGCCTCCCTGTTTTCCTGGGCGGCTGCCGCTTTTGAATTTCTCGAGCCCGACCAGATGTGGCGCGGTCTTTGGTTGCTGCGTCGTCTGGCTCGAACACGGAAATTTTCCGAATCAGAAATGACCATTCTGGCCGGGAAGGCAGACCTCGCCACGCATTGGACCGCACGGTTGTACTTATGCCAGCTGCTCGCGATCACCGGAGTACCCGAATCGGCGCGTGATGATTTTTTCCCCTTCCTCCGCCAGTCATTTGCCGACCGCCGGCAGATCATCCGGGCCTGGGCGATTTCTGCGTTGGTGACTTTCAAGGAAGATGCCCGTTTCCGCTCCGGGATCGCAGGGCTGCTCCGACAGGCGCGACGCGAAAACGGAAAGGCAATGCAAGCCCGGCTTCGACAGCTCGGATTATCCTAGCGATTTTGGCAGCATGATCGTGACGAAGCTCGAAAGCTAGTTGGACGATGTTCTGACGAAATGTCGTTTTAAATTACCTTCGGGGCCAGGCTATCCGTGAGAAGGCTACCCGCTTCATTCTGACCGCGTCCTGAAATGAGCGAAAGCACCTGATTGTCTCTCCTAGTCGACGTTCTCTCGCCGCGCTATGTTGTGAAAGAGAGTAGGGGATTTTCTGCCCACGAAAACCTTGACGGAAAATAATCATGAGAGTTGATCTAGATCATCGGGCCAACTCCGTCGGTGATTCTCTCTCGGTTATTCGCGCAACCTTCGAATATGATGCTTTCGGGAAAACGATCTGCGAAAGCGGACCCGACAAGGACAAGTTCCTCTTCCGCTATTCCACCAAATACACCGACCTCGAAACCGATCTGGTTTACTATGGCCTGAGGTACTACAGCCCGTCGGTGGGCCGCTTCGTCAACCGGGACCCCATTGAGGAATCCGGCGGGTTGAACCTGTATGGGTTCTGCGGGAACAGTGGGGTTAACTTTTGGGACCTTCTTGGTTTAGATCCGATAACGTCAGTGCAAAACGGAAATACGATTACGACAACCGTTAATGTTTGGTTTTCGCCTCTTGATAGGAATAAAGCCGTACCGTTTCTCCGACAGGCTGCAAAAGGTTGGTCAGAACCTGCTGGAGAATATAATTTTGATTTGGCTTTTGAATTTTCGACGAGTGCCCAATGGAATCCTAAAGATTCAGTTAAGCTAGTTTTCTCTCCGGGTCCAGGCAGGTCAAACGTGTATGGCGTTGATGTGGATCAGACTGTAATCACAATATTCGAGAAGTCCCTCGACGGAGGGCCTCTCCAGTCCCATCTACCCGAACACGAAATTGGCCATGTATTATGGCTCAAAGACGACTACCTAGAAATATGGCGAAGTCCTACAGGTGAAACAGAACTTTTGTTGCCCAATGAGAAAATTCCAGGATACACATTCACAAATCGAACGGTTCCGTCGGTGGGCCTGGAAGACTCTGTCATGGCAGATTCAAGCAAACCGGTTTCCCCTGACCTGAGAAAACGAGTCATAGGCGATGGCCTCATCAATATTACTGGAACACCCCAAGATGCCAAAAGCGGATCAGACATCAAACTCCAGCACCAATTATTGCGACCGCGGATCGTAGGTGGTTTTACGCCTGGAGCAATCGGAGGACCGCTAGTCATTCTACCCACCCTTATCGTAACACCTAACGGAGCTCACACCGCCCCAAAATCGCAGACTGTTGGGCAGCCAGCACCACATACTCCCGATGGAAGGGGGGGCGGCACAATCCAAGCCTCTAACGGGGATGACGATTAAATTCACTTACTTTTTAGCGGAAAACATCGAATCTTAGCTCTACCTAATTTATGCAAACTATGATTAGAACTCTATTTATCCTCGCGCTGTGCTTGCTTGGTCGGCAGATCAATGCGGAGACTCGAGTGCCTCCGAACAATAGCTACGAAGAGATTCAAATCTACGGCACCGAGCCGTCAAATGACTATTTTCAGCTTCGGCTAGATACAAGCCGAAACGTTTTTGTGGACAAAGCGGGACCTAATGGTGCACGCGAAAAATTCAAAATCCAACTGAAGGACGATCTATACGATGAGATCGTTTCGGAGATTTCCAATTCAATCAGGAACTTTGATAAAGACCAAATCACAAAAGGGCGTGTAGTCTCAAGTCCACTAACCATCTCCGTCAGACGTGGTCGCTTACAGATTTCTATTCGTTTTCTTTACTCTTCTGCTCTTACGGGTGTGTCTGGACAAATTGGTGACGCGCTTCGCAAGCTAAACAAAGAATTACCAGAAAATAACCGCTTTCCTTGATTTGTGGATACGAAGGAAACATTGATCTTATCGAGGCGCGAATCGCCACGCCAAGGTAAATATTTTTAGAAAAAATCTGCGTAGCTATACGCATCTTGCGCGCTCGCGGTTTCCCCCCGTGGCCCCTTCTAGGGCCTCAAAAAGTTTCTCGCCCTCCGTCAGTAGTGGTGCGCCAAGCTAGCGATCCAAGCCAGCAGTGCGATCAACTGAAAGAGGGCAAATATCGCGAGGGGAAAGTCGCCCTCTGTGTGGTCCTTCGCTGGCTCTCGTTTCTGTTCAAGTTGTGATCTCATTGCAAATTGTATCGGTGGTTCGGATGCGTGGCCTAAGGATCAGCGCGGAGCAACAGCAGCAGTTGCGCGAAACCTGGTCCCGTTACGCGGACGAGGAATTGCCGAAGCTTGGTCGTCGACACGGGGAAATCGTGGTTCCGCTGAAGAAGGAAACACTGGCCTCCGGGTATGTGCTTTTTTCCCTGGCTTGTGAGGAAAAATTAGAGGGTAAAAATTACTTTGGATTGTTTTTCCTTTCGATGTCACCCCAGGGGCGGCTCGCTCAATTTGCGGTCGAGGGAGTGGGGGAGGCCAAACTGGTTTTCCCCCGCTACCGTGAATTCATGGCCAGCGGGAAATGGAAGCAGGAGCCTTGACGATTGGGCGGCAAGGGTCCGGACTTTGCTGACGCTGCTGGCAATGTCGCCGGCAAACGTAACCGAATCCGTCCATGAAAATGAACCGTCTCATTCCCATGCTGCCGGTGACGCGGTTGTCCGTGAGTGTCGGGTTTTACCAGAAGCTCGGTTTCGACGTGGAACGTCGCGAGGATCAGTGGGGCTGGGCGATGCTGCGGTTTGACGAGTGTCGCCTGATGGTGGATCAATCGATCCACGTTCATCCGGGAGCACCACCGACGACGGTGATCTATTTGTATCCCGACAATATCACCGCATATCACGAAAAGGTGCGGGCGAGCGGACTGGTGATTCCCGATCTCGACATCACCTTTTATGGCATGAAGGAATTCCGGATCGAAGACCCCGACGGCAACCGGCTGTGGATTGGGCAGGAGAAATCTCCCTGATTCAGATTTGGCTCACGAGGCACACGAAAAAACACGAATAAAGACCTATGCAAATACGAGGACTGAGAAGCGCGCATGACGAAGTGGGTGGCATCGTTTATTTCGGGCGCATGCTCGACAAAATCCGGTTGAAAGTGCGAGGTGAACTGCCGTCCGACTACAACACCGGCACCAAGGATTGGTACGACTTCGACTCCCGCTGCACGCGGTTCCTGCGAGTCCGCTATGGAGCCCTGAAACAACGCACCCTGAAAGGGGGCAGCGATGAACAAATCCTGCGCTGGTGTTTTGCGAACGGCCGGCGGCCCAATCAGGAAGAGAGGGAGATTTGGAATACGTTTATGAAGAAGCGGGGCTGGAACGACGCGACCTCACCGGGTCTGGAGGAAACCAAGCGCCGGTCGGGTCTGGCCAGGCGCCGTGATATCGTCACGTGGTTCGATCTGTTTGACGCCGACGAGAAGAGGAAAAAACGGTGATGAACAAATCACGTCATCAATCGTGTTTTCGACTTTCTGGTTCCTTTCCGACCAAGCCCTCAGCGTAGTTTAGGCGCGATGAAACGGTTCACCTATGTTCCCGGACTCGCCCAGTTTGCGTTCATTCTTTTTATCGTGATTTGCGCCCGCCTGCCCCTTTCGGATAATTTTCGCAAGTTCGGGCTGGTGCTTTTGTTGCTCCTGCCAGTTTGCGCATTGGGCGAATTTGCTGCCTTTGGTTACGACGTGGCGACACGGAAGAACAAATTGTTGTCCCGGGAGTTCGCCCCGCGCCTGGCGTTTCATGTTCTGGCTACGGTTGTCGGGATCGGCGTGTTTGTGCTGTGGGTTGCTCTCATTCGTCTAGGACCCATTGGCAGCAGGTATTAACCGGCAGCACTGGGCCTTTCCTGATGCCGGCAATCTGATTCGGTGCGTTAATGTGGGTCAGTTTCCCCTGAACGAAAACAATCCCACACCGATCAAGAGAATGCCGCCGATGGCGTAGGCCCATTCCGTTCCGGCCTGCGTGGTGTCGAGCACGGCATTTCCCGGGTCGGCGGGATCGTGAAAAACCGTGGTGACGCCGCCGATCGGATAGGGAGTAAGCATTGCCTGAACCGCGGAAAGACTGGTGGTGTTGCGAGGTACGAGGGTGATGCGCGAGCTTTCGTAGGATTTACCGCCGACGATGTATCGATACGTGATATTCGGTGCGTAGGAGGTTCGGTTCTTTTCCTTCGCTACCACTTGGACGTCGGCACTGATGATCTTGCCTGGCACTTGGGGCCATTGCGTGCAGGTGCGGACGTCGCGAATGAGCCCAATCCCGTAAATTAGAACGGCGGCACCTGCGGCGAGAAAGATCAGGGCCCCCATGCGACTCACGCAGCCCCTCCGGTGGTGAAGATCAGGCGCGCGATTTTTCCGAGCCCGGCGCCCAGCAAATAAATAAGAATCGTGCAGACGGAAATGGCGAACGCCATGTCGAGGTTGCGCCGGTAGTCGAGTTTGCTCCCCATCAATTCCAGAGGAGCGGAGACCGGGAAGGTGGCGAGATAGGAGACGATGCCGCGGAGGGAAATCCAGCCGCCACCTCCTCCGGGAGCTCGGTCGGTGACCACGGCCGCGATGGCGATTGAGACGTAAATGACGGCGAGAATCGCGCCAAATACCGAACGCGGAATCCAGGGTGGAAGGGAAAAATTCATCGGAGTGGGCGGAGTTCAAGACGCTTCATTCGCACCTGGCTCGAAAAATTCGCGTCGATTCGCGTGATTCGCGGGAGAAAGAGATCAACCACGCTGGAACAACGCCGCCAGCGGCACCGAAATCATGCTGGCGATCCAGACATAAAATCCAGGCAGGAGTTTGATGACGGTGGTCTTGGTGACACCGCCTTCGTCGGCGGGCAGTTCGCGTCCCAGCAACAAAACCGTGGTGCACGCAAGCGCCACGGCCGACAGGCCCATCACCAGGGCGGGAGCAGGTTTTCGCAGGCACAGCAGGATTACGCCCATGAGCCAGGTGGGATTGGCGTACCAGGAGAAGATCGCTGCAAAAATTCCCGACCAGCCCACGGCCAGGGCTCGCAGGCCGAGCATCACGTCGTTGGCGGAGTTGCTGTTTTTGAATTCGAGCACCGGCAGGCAACAGGCGAGCACGTACAGGACGAGGCTGGCGACGAGAACTTTGTTCATGGGCAGGGCGGCGGTCGAGGGTGACATGGCAGTGCCCCACCATAGCAGCCGGCCGCCTCCTGCGATATTAGCTGATAAACCCCGGCCAAACGGCCCGGTGACAGACTTCCTGGGATCCGACGTGACCAGTGATTTCTGCGTGCGCGCGGGCAGTTGCGCCCATGCGACGGTGGTCCGTCACCGGACTGATTGCAGTTGTTTCGTCAGCAAGGTTTCGAAGGAGTTCAGGTTTTTCCAGCGCAGCGCGACCCGGGCTTTGAGCTTTCCGTTTGGCGAAGGACGCGTGAAGCCATCGTCGGTGACATCGAAGGAGACTGTTTCGATCTCCACGAGGTCTTCGGCTTCGGCCAGATAAACGGCGACGCAGTCGAAAAGGGTGGTGGAGCGAACCATGAAGAAATCGCATTTCATCCAGTTCACCCGTGGCGCGAAGATACAATAGCTCTCGATCACGGTGCGCAGGACCGGATCCGAGGTGGCGCTCCAGATTTCGTGGTAATTTTTTCCCTGAAGCTGCACGACGCCGCACGTGTCGAGCGGGGTTAGCAGCATGTCGCGCCACGGAGCTGACAGAACGTCGCGCAACGCCGCGGGGTTGTCCTTGACGTTGTATTCCGCAATCGGCGTGGCGCTGCCTCCGTAACCCACCTTGAAACTGCCGTACATGCCCACGAGGCGGCACTTTTCCGCGATGCGAGGTTCGCGCTGCAAGGCGCGTGCAAGGTTCGGCACCGGCCCGATGGCAATGATGGTCACGGGCTCGGGCGATTTCATCACGAGATCGATCAACGCGCCAATCCCATCCTCGCGCACCCCACCGGCGTATTTTGCCAGATCGTAGCCTGCCACCCAGGGAGCAAGGTTGCGCCGGTCTTCGGGCATGGGGCCGAAATTCTGGCCGAGGCCGACGGGAATTTCGCTGTGGCCGGCCGACTCGAGGAATTTAGCCGCGACCTCGGCGCGATAGCGCGTGTCGCCGCTGTCGGTGAGCACGAGTTTGAGGTCGAGGTGGGAAGAGCGCAAAAGTTGAGCCAGCGCCCAAGTGTCGTCGATGTCGGTGCCGATGTCGGTATCGAGGACCACCGGAGTGCGGGCGCCCATCGCCAGAGCGGTCGCCGCCAGAAAAACCAGACAAGGTGCGAGGAAAGATTTTCGAATCAGGGTAAGGGGCATGTCATGAAGATGAAAATTCAATGCGCGGAGGCAAATTGTTTGAGCGCCCGATCGCGTGATCGTTGCTCGGTTTTTAAGGTAGCGGCCGTTGCCCCCAACGGCCTTGGGATATTGCACGCGAACCCGGAAGGCCGATGAGTGCATCGGCCCCTACCGCACGGATCGACGTCCCGCAATCGGTGGTTGTCTGGCGGGGAGATCATTGTAACCTTTCCTTGGTTTCGCGGTTATCTTCTCTCATGTCCTCCGTTAATGACGACTCCTCGGCCGGCCTGCTCTCCGGCGTTTTCGGCGACCTGCGTCATGCGCTTCGCCTGCTATGGAAAAGCAAGGGGCTTTCGGCAACCACGCTCCTGACGCTGGCCCTTTGCATCGGCGCCACCACGGCGATTTTCTCCAGCGTCTATTCCTTGTTGCTCAAACCGCTGCCGTTTCACGAGCCGGACCGGATCGTCGAACTCTACAGCTCCGCGGCCAAGGCAGGTCTCAACAAGATGCCGGCCAACGTGCCCATTTACCTCGATTACTCGAAAAATGCGTCGTCCTACGAGACCATCGGCATCTGGAACTTTTACCAGCAGATGTTTGGTGATGATCAGGCGCCGGTCCGCCTGGACATGGCGAGCGCGACCGCTGAGATATTTTCGATCCTGCGCGTCCAGCCACTGCTCGGGCAGTTCTTTACCAAGGAGCAGAACCGGCCGGGCGCCGACAAGGTCGTGGTGTTGACCCAATCGTTCTGGCAAACGCAATTTGCCGAGGATCCCGCGGTGGTGGGAAAGACGGTGCGCATTGGCGGTGAAACCTACACGGTCATCGGCGTGGCGCCGCGTGCATTCGAGGCGTGGGACGCGCGCGTGAAATATCTGCTGCCTTTTTCCTGGCCGCCCGCTGCGGAAAATCCGCAGAGTCGCTATGGCGTGGGTTTGCAGCTGTTCGGGCGGCTCAAGCCCGGAGTCACGGCGAGCGAGGCCGATGCCGAGGCGAAAACGCTGGAGCAACGTTACGTGGATGCCTCCCCGCCTCAGGTGAAAACCTTTGTGGAGCGTTCGGGCATGACCATGAACGTCGGCAGCGTTCAGGAGCAGCGCGTGCAGCCGGTGCGGTCGACCTTGTTCCTGCTGCAGGGAGTGGTGGCGTTTGTCCTGCTCATCGGTTGCCTGAATGTAGCCAATCTTCAATTGGTGCGGGCAAATGCCCGGCAATCGGAACTCGCGATCCGTGCCGCCCTGGGCGCCGGTCGGAGCCTGATTGCGCGACAGCTGATCACCGAAAGTTTGCTGCTCACTTCGCTGGGCGCGTTGCTCGGTCTGGGTGTCGCATGGGCGGCGTTGCGTGCGAGCAATTTTTACCTCGCGAAAATGCTGCCGCTCTCGCTGCCGGCCACGCTGGATCTCCGGGTGCTCGGCTTTGCGGTGGGACTCACGCTTGTGATCGGAGTACTGATCGGGCTGATACCCGTTTTCCACATTTTGCGCACCAATCTCGCGGAAGTCATTCAAAGCAGTTCCCGCAGTTCCTCCTCGGGTCGGGGCGTGCGGACGCTCAGCAGCGCCCTGGTGGTGATCCAGGTGGCGGTCGCCCTGTTGCTGCTCACCGTGGCCGGACTGCTGATTCATAGCTTTGCCAACGCCATCGGCGTCAATCCGGGTTTCGATCCCAAGGGCGTGGTGACGGCGCGCATCGTGATTCCGGCAGCCCAACGCTCCAGTGCGGAAGCGGCGGACAAATTTCAGGAAAGGCTGAGACAGTCCTTGTTGGAGTTGCCCGGGGTGAGCTCCACGGCGCTTTCCTTCGCCACGCCATTCCAAGGTGGCCTTCCCATCAACGCCTTTACCCTCGAGAACGACACCCTTCCGCCCGGCTCGCCGCAGCCCGGCGCTTATCGCGTGATGGTTACCCCCGGTTATGAAAAAACGCTCGGGCTGAAACTGCTGGAGGGACGCTTTTATGCGGATGCGGATCGCGATCCCAAGCGGCAGTTCTTCGTCGTCGATGAAAGTTTCGCCCGGAAATTTTTTCCAGGCCGCCCGGCGATCGGCGGACGGTTCACGTTCGGACCCCGTCCCGAAAAACCGGAGGACTGGCCCACGATCATCGGGGTGGTGGGCGATGTTCCGCATAACGGGGTGGAGGAAAAGAGTGGAAATCCGTTTATCTACCAGGTGATGCCGCAGGGAATCCGTCCTGGCGGGCTGACGATTTTTTTGCGCTCGGACCGGCCGGCGGACGAATTGATGCCGGCGCTGCGGGCCAAAATGCGCGCGCTCGATTCCACGATCTTTCTCTATGATGTCGGCACCCTGGAACAGGCGGTCGGGTCCTCCTTCGACAATCGCCGTGCGATCATGTTGTTGCTTGCGGCGTTTGCGGGGCTCGCGCTGTTTTTGTCTTCGCTGGGAATTTATGGCGTGCTCGCCTACGACGTCTCGCAACGCACCCGGGAAATCGGCGTGCGCGGAGCCATCGGGGCGTCGCAGGGACAGATCATCGGCATGGTGATCAAAAAGGGGTTGTGGAAAACAGGGGTCGGTATTGCGCTCGGCTTGGTGGCTGCATTCCTGGTGAGCCGGTCGATGACCAGTTTTTTGTTCGGCGTGAAGCCCACCGATCCGCTGGTTTATGTGCTCGTCTCGCTCGTGCTGATCGCGGTGGCGCTGCTCGCGAGCTATCTGCCGGCACGTCGCGCCGCGAAGATCGACCCGCTCGAGGCTTTGCGGGAAGAGTAGGTCGGCGTTGCGCAGGAAGCGGGTAGTGCCGCTGCTCTCAACGGCCTTCCGTTAACGTTCTGATGTCCCAAGGCCATTGGGGGGCATCGGCCCCTGTGGTGCCGCTTGTTGTTTCCGCTTGTGGGCGGGGTGCCCTCACCCCGCATTTTCGTGCGAGTGCAAATATCCACATGCGACTGGGACTCCCGGTCCACTATGGATGAGGGAAAATCCGGATTTCGGATTCAACGGGTGTTTAGGGTAGGGGCCGTTGCCCTCAACGGCCTTGGGATGACAGTTTGTTTAGCCGCAAAAAGTCGCAAAAAAGGTGGTGCTTCGGTTACGTGGATGGCAGGAGCGCCCATAGGCGCTTCAGTGGTTATTTGGGATTTCGTGACGCTCGTGGTTGAAAATGATTGGCCGTGCTGACGCGTGTACCCAGGGCCGATGGGGGCATCGGCCCCTACCGTCCGAACCATCGCCCTGGGCAATTGGATTGTGCTTAAAACGCCGGGCTTTTCATTCACTCCGTGCGCAGCGCTTCGGTCGGCGCGATGCGGGCGGCACGACGGGCAGGGAGCCAGCACGCGATCAGGCCGATTGAACTCAGGAGCAGGGTGATGCCGGCAAAAACCACCGGGTCATTGGGGGAAGTGGCGACGAGAAAGCCCACCTTGTCCATCAGCCGCGTGGCGGCGAAAGCCCCGCCGAGTCCGAGGATCAACCCGATCATCAATTGGGCGAGGCCGCGCGAAAGGACGAGTCTGATGATGGCGGCGGCGGTTGCTCCCAACGCCATGCGGATACCGATTTCGCGGGTGCGCCGGGCCGTGGTCTGGGCCACGACCGCGTAGATGCCGACCGAAGCCATGAGCAGACCGGTGGCGGCAAACACGGCGAAGAGTGTCCCGAACACACGCAGAAACCAACGTTGCTTTTCCATGGCGGTGGTGAGGGTCCGCATTTCAAAAAGCGGAAGATCCGGGTCGATCTTTTGCACGACAGCGCGAACCTGGCCCGTCAGCAGGGTGGGATCGGCGGAAGCGCGCAGCATCACGCCCATCCATCCCCACGGTTCCAGGTGGTAGGTAACGTGAACAAGGGGAGGGGCATTTTTGTTGTTCGGATTTTGTTCCAGATCAGCGGCCACGCCGATCACGGTGATCCACACCACGGCGCGGTCTTTTTCGACAAAACGGAAGCGCTTTCCCACGGCGGACTCTCCGGGCCAGTATTTTGCCGCGAAAGCGCGCGAAACGATGGCGGTTTCCCTGCCAGGATCGCCATCCGCCCCGGTGAATCCGCGGCCGGCCAGCAGCGGCAGTCCGATCGCCGGAAGGTAGTCCGGCGTTTCCACCAGAAAGGAAACACGGGGCGGCTGATTGGGATCCGTATTGGGACGCCCTTCGATCTCGAGGCCGCGTTCGTTTGAGCCGAGCCCCGGGAAATTAGTGGCCGCGGCGACTTCCGTGACCCCGGCCAGAGCCTGGAGCTCCGGAAGTAACTGCTCAAAGAACTGCCGTCGCACCTCCGGCTTTTCGTAGCGCTCGCCTTTGCCCTCGGGCAGTTGGACGCGCAGGGTCAGGATGCTTTGCGGATGGACGAACGAGTTGAGTTGTTGGGCCGCGAAGAAACTCCGCATCAGCATGCCCGCGCCGGCGAGCAGTACGACGGTCAGGGCGAACTGCAGGATCACGAGCGCTGCGGTCAGCCGGCCACGATTGCTGCCGGCACCCGCGGTGCCGTCCTTCATGGCGGTGCCGAGATCGACGCGCGAGGCGCGCAGTGCCGGGACCAGCCCGAAGGCGATGCCGCTCACCACCGAAAGCGCGGCGAAATAACCGTAGGCGCGCCAGTCCATCGTGAACAGAATCCAATAAGGTTTGCCGACATCCTGGGTGGCGAGATCGAAGGCGCGAACGCCGAAGATTGAAAAGGCCAGCCCCAGCAATCCGCCGAGACTGCTGAGCAGCACGCTCTCGACCAGCAACTGGCGGACGATCTGCCAGCGGGTGGCGCCCATGGCAGCCCGGACGGCGATCTCCCGGGCGCGGGCGATGGCGCGGCTGAGCATCATGTTTGCGACGTTGGCGCAGGCGATGAGCAGCACGAAGCAGACGGCTCCGAGCATCATCAGGAAAATGGCGTGGATGGGGCCGCCGTTATAGGTTTCGTGAAAGGTGCGGACGAGAACCCCCGCGTCCTTGTTGGTATCGATGTGGTCGGTGCTGATGCGCGCGGCAATGACCGCGAGGTCGGTATTGGCGTCGGCGATACTGACGCCGGGCTTCAGCAGACCAAAAACTTCGAGCCGGTGGTTTGCGCGTTTTTCCAGGTCGGCATCGATAGTTCGGGCGGAACGGTCGAATGGTGGCGTGGCATTCTCGGCGAGGCGCCGACCGCGACGCTGATCGCCGAGGCCTCGGCCATCCCGGTCGGCAGCGGCGGCATCGTCTTCCTGCCGCACTTCGCCGAAGGCCCGCCGCCCCACCGCGACAATGACGGCCGCGGCGCCTTCGTCGGGCTGACGA
>JBEHXD010000046.1:0-17447 GCA_048498875.1 Verrucomicrobiota bacterium | reverse complement strand
GTTGATCGAGTCGGTGCGCGCCCAGCACTATCCCAATTGGGAACT
Source organism: Verrucomicrobiota bacterium (assembly GCA_048498875.1). Taxonomy (GTDB): domain Bacteria; phylum Verrucomicrobiota; class Verrucomicrobiia; order Opitutales; family Opitutaceae; genus Lacunisphaera. Next base: position 17,402 of record JBEHXD010000046.1, on the reverse strand, counting down.
GTGCTTCGCCGACGACGCGTCGCCCCAGCCCCACGTCGCACGGATGCTGCGCGAGGCGGCGGCGCAGGACCCGCGCATAAAATTTGTCGTCCGTCCGAAAAACGGCCACATCGCCGAGGCCACCAATTCCGCGCTCGATCTTTGCACCGGTGACTATGTCGGCCTGGTCGACCACGATGACCTGCTTCCGCCCGACGCGTTGTTGCACGTCGCCGAAGCCCTCGTGGCGAATCCCAACGCGGGCTACGTTTACACCGACGAGGACAAGATCAACGAAGCCGGGGAACGCTATGACCCCCAGTTCAAGGGCGCGTGGAACCCGGAGATGGCGATCACGCACAATTTCACGCATCACCTCAGCGTCATTCGCAAGGACATCATCGACCGCGCCGGGCGACTGCGGACCGGCTTCACGGGGGCCCAGGACATCGATTTGTTTTTGCGCGTGTTTGAACTGCTGCAGCCGGACCAGATCGTCCACGTACCGTTCATCTGCTACCACTGGCGTTCCCATCCGGAAAGCACGGCGAGCCATGGCGGACAGAAAGGGTATCTCTTCGATGCGGCCCGACGCAGCATCACCGAAACCCTCGCCCGCCGGAATCTCCGGGCCTCGCCGTTTCTCCCGCCGCTGTGCGAAAAATTCTCCCTGTGCCTGCATCAGCTGAAATGGGATCCCCAGTTGTTGGCGGAAAATCCGGTCACGATTGTCATTCCCACGAAGGACCGGATCGATCTGCTTCGGCCGTGCCTCGACTCGATTGCCCGCACGACGGGTCGTCGTTATGTCAGTGTGATCGTGGTCGACGACCGCTCGAAGGAACCCGCCACCACGGAATTTCTCGCGACGCTGGGCTCGCGCACCGACCTGAATTGCCGGGTGATCGTGAACGACGGTCCGGCCGATCGATTCAATTATTCCCATCTCGTCAATCTCGGCACCGCGCAGGCGAACACGCCACTGGTCCTGCACTTGAACAACGATGTCGAAGCGCTGGCTCCCGGCTGGCTCGAGGACATGGTGGGTTGGATGTCAGTCTCGGGCGTCGGGGTCGTGGGCGCCAAACTCCTTCATCCCGACCAGACCGTGAACCACGCCGGCATCATCGTCGGCGCGCAAGGCGGATTGGCCGAGGCACTTTTTGCCGGTCTGCCGAAGGACGATTTCGGCCATCTGTTTCTCCCGCATTGCGCCCGAAACGTCTCCGCTGTGACGGGCGCATGCCTGCTGACCCGGACCGATCTCTATCGCCAGCTCGGCGGATTCGATACCACCGACTTCGAGGTGGCGTACAATGACATCGATTACTGCCTGCGCGCAAAGGCCGCGGGATGGCGCACCGTTTTCACTCCGCAAGCCGTGCTGCAACACCTGGGCAGCGCCACGCGGGGCAATAACTATTCCGAGCGCGAGCATCTCGCATTCGTCCAGCGTCACGGCCTGTATCGCGATCCTTACCTGAGCGAAGTGCTCGAATATCAACGGCCGCATTTGCGCCCGCGTTCCACCGATCACCGTTACTCGAGAAGAAACCTAGCCATGCGGGTGCTCTTTGTGACGCACAACCTCCGCTTTGAAGGCGCATCGCTGATCGCCTGCGATCTGGCGCGCTGGTTCAGCCGGCAACCAGGCGTCACGGTGCGGGCCGTTTCGATGGAGGAAGGTCCGCTTCGCCGTGAATATGAGGAGGCCGGCATTCCGCTGCAAATCGTCGATCCGGCCCAATTCTACGGCGTCAAGGCGCCCGAGGTTTTCGACGACGCCGTCACGCGTTTCGCCCGTGCCAGCGACTGGACCGACGCCGACCTGATCGTCGGCAACACGCTCGCAAGTTTCTGGGCGGTTCACGCCGCGCGCGCCATCGGCAAGCCGAGCATTCTCTACGTTCACGAAAGCAATCCGATCAAAACGTTTTTCGCCCCGTCGCTTTCGCCCTTTGTGCAGCCACGCGCGGAGGAAGCGCTGCGCAAAGCCAACCGCGTGGTGTTCACCGCGCACGCGACCCGCCGGGTTTTCGAAAACCTGAACACGCGCGACAACTATCGCGTGCTGCCCACCTGGCAGGATCTGCGCGCCATGCGCGAATTTGCCGCCAGCCATCCGAAAGCCGAACTGCGCACGAAACACCAGCTCGACCAGTCGGCAACGTGGGTGGCGAACATCGGCAGCATTTGTGTCCGCAAGGGGCAGCATATCTTTCTCCGGGCAATCGATCACCTGCACAAAAATGAACCGGCCTTCTTCGCCAACCGGCCGGTGGTTCGTTATCTTTTGGTCGGCAGCCGTCCGGGAATTTACACGGAATCGTTGCTGCACGACATCGAGCTTCTCGGTCACAAGGACAAGTTTGTAATCATCGACGAGACTCGCGAGGTGTTCGATTTCTTCCAGCTCAGCGATGTGTTCGTCTGCACCAGTTTTGAGGAAAGCTCGCCGCGCGTGCTGATCGAGGCCGCCACGTTCCAGCTTCCCATCATCAGCACCAACGTGAACGGCATTCCCGAGATGTTCGTGGACAAGGACGAGGCGCTGCTGCTACCGGCGGGCGATCATCTGCAACTCGCCGCGGCGTTGAAACAGGTCCTGCTGGCCCACTGGTCAGGCAACACCAAGATGGTATCCATGGCCTATTCGCGTGTTCACCGGTTTTTCGATTTGAACCAGAGCATGCCGCAGCACCTCGCCAACGCGCGCGAAGCGGCGCTGTCCGATCCCTCCAACTAAGAAGCGGCCATGACGGAAACCGACGACTATATCGTGTTCGTCGAATCCCCCTCCCAATGGGGGCTGGAGCCGGGCCGCCATTGGATGAGCGGGTGGTTCGTCGCGAAACCCGGCCGGATTTTTCACGACATCCGCACGTGGGTGGACGATGTGTGCTTTCTCGGAATCCTCGGCCTGCCGCGCCGGGACTTGCACGCCCGCTTCAACTACGGGTTGAACAGCCTGCTGTCGGAATTTTTTGTCGAGTTCTCGGCGTGGCCTGGAGTCAGCAAGGTGCGTCTCGAGGTTCTCGACGAGCATTATCACTGGAGGGAAGTGTGGCGAAGCGACATTCTCGTGCTGGGCGAACCCGTCCCGGCGCCCCGGCCTCACCTTCCCGCCAAGGCGATTCCGCGGTTGCTGGAAACGATTCTCAAGGATCATGCGCGCCGACCCCTGCTGCCACTGGAGGAAATCGCGCGCGAGCACCTCTCCGCATCCGCGGCCTTTTCCTTCGAGCGTCATCCGCATCGTCCCTTCGACGGGTTTATCGATCATCCGGCCCTCATCGCCCCCTCCCAGTTTGATCGCGTCACGCTGAAAGGCTGGGTGTTTCATCCGGAACAGCCGATCACCCATCTCCTCGGCTGCACCGGCGGCGGAGGGCTGACCCATCTGCAACACGGCATGCCCCGCCCGGAAGTCGCCGCCCGCTTCCCGCAATTCCCGCTCGCCGCCACGTCGCAGTTTTTTGGTTTCGCCGACATCGATGCGCGCGCGCCCAGTCCTCTGCTCGTCCGGGTTTATGCCGAACTCGCCAATGGCGAATTCCACATTGTCTTCGCGCGACGGTTCTATCAGCGGGCCACGAGCGAGGTGGAATCTCCGTATCCGCCGGCGAGCGACGCACTTTTTCGGCAAGTTACCAGGGCTTTCGTCAAAGCCTGCGGGCGGCTCCGGCTCGATCTGCCCAAGCGCCTGGATCTTCGAAGCGCCGAGGCTGAGGCTTATCGTGCGTTTTCAACGCGACCGCATTATCTGCACTCCGTCCGCGCCCCGCTCCCGGTTCGCACTGCGGCGCCAGCACGACCCCACGCGCTGCTCATCTCGCACAATCTAAAACTCGAGGGAGCGCCGTTGTTTCTGTTCGAATATGCGGCCTGGCTGCACACGGAGGCAGGCCTGACCGTCACCGTGCTTTCGGGCGAAGACGGACCCTTGCGCAGTCGTTACGAAGCCCTCGGTATTTCCGTCCGGCTGCACGACACTGCGCCGTTGGCCGCACCGGCCGATCCCGCGGCTTTTGCCCGGGCGGTTACGATCCTTGCCGGACAGCTGCGTGACGTTCCGTGCGACATCGTGGTCGCAAATACGCTGGTCTCATTCTGGGGCATCCAACTGGCGCGGGAACTCCAGCGACCGTCGCTGTTGTACATTCACGAGAGCGCCACGGTGCCTCGTTTCTTTTTTGAGAAGCTGCCGGATTCCTGCCTCTCCCTGGTCGACGCGGCGCTCAATCTCGCCGATCGCGTGTGCTTCCTCACTCCGACGACACGCCGCTACTACGAAGCCCATCACCGCTCCGCCAATTTCATTCTCGTCAGCAGCTGGATTCAGCTCGCGGCCATTCGCGCGCATCGCGCGGCACACACCCGCGCGGAACTGAGAAAAAAACATGGCATCCCCGCCGACGCGTTTGTCGTGGCCAACATCGGCACCGTCGTGGAACGGAAAGGCCAGCAGGTGTTTGCCCGGGCCGTCGAGCTGATCCGGCGGCGCCGGCCCGAGCTCTATGCATCCAGCCTCTATCTGTTAGTCGGCGGACGGGACACGGATTTTCAACGCGGCCTGATCGCTGACATCGCCTGGCAAGACACTGCCAACATCCGCATCATCGAAGAAACCCGCGACGTGTACGATTACTACGTCCTCGCCGATGTTTTCGTCTGCACCAGTTTCGAGGAATCCTTCCCCCGTGTTTTGTTGGAAGCGATGGCGTTCGAACTGCCGATTGTCAGCACGAACGTGCATGGGATTCCTGAAATTGTCCGTCACAACGTCGAAGCATTGCTGGTGCGTTCCGGCTCTCCGTCGGAACTGGCGGACGCGATCGTCACCGCGCAAACTGATCCTAAAAGCGCCAAAGCGCGCGCCGGCAACGCCGCCGCACGCGTCGCCCGCCTGTATGCCCACGATCAAGTGCTCCCCCGCCACGTGGAATTGCTGCGCGCTGCAGTCGGAGCTTAAGTCACCCATGGCCTCACCTCTTTTCACGAGCCGCCAGTCTCAAACGCTCAAATCCATTTACCACCACTGCCCATGATCACCGACACTCCCTCCAGCGGGGAACCCAAGACAGCATTTCGCCGCCCAGCCCTCGTCATCTTTCTCCTTTTGTTCGGTGTCGGCCTGGCTTGGTCCATCTATACCCAGCACGCGTGGGAAGATTATTACATCACCTATCGCGCGTCCAAAAATCTGGCCACCGGACAGGGATTGACGTTCACCGTCGGCGAACGACTTCACTCCTTTACTTCGCCGATCGGCGTCCTGCTGCCTGCGCTGGCGAGTTTGCTCACCGGAAATTCGTCCGACGACGCCGCGCTGTGGATCTTCCGGCTGATGAGCATCGCCGCTTTCGCGGGCGCGGGCGTGCTGATCTGGCGGACCGGTCGGTCGATTTTTCGATTACCGATTTCCGCCGCCCTGCTGGTCGCGCTTTACGCCACCGATTCCAAAACCCTGGACTTCAGCACCAATGGAATGGAGACGGCCTTCCTGATGCTGTTCATGGCCTGGTTTTGCTATGCTTTGTTCGCCAAGCCCGAACGCCAGTCACTGCATTTGGGTCTGGCCTGGGCCGGTCTCATGTGGACCCGGCCGGATGCTTTTATCCACATCGGTCTTCTGAGCCTGGGCCTGTTTATCTTCGATTCGTTCACGACCGGAGGTGAAGGACGTGGAAAATTCATCAAGACGTGCCTCATTGCGGGCAGCATTTGCACCGCCCTCTATCTCCCTTGGTTATTGTGGGCCTGGTGGTACTACGGTTCGCCGATTCCCCACACCATTGTGGCGAAGGGTTTCGATCATCCCACCGTAAGCGCGGGCACCTATTTGAGCTGGCTCGCCGAATTTCCCGCCCGCATCGCCGAGGGCTCGGCCACCCTCAACACGACTTTTCTTCCTCCGTATGGCGCAGCCACCGCCTGGCCCCGACTCGCCCTGGGCCTTTCTTTTCTGGTCGCGCTGATCACCGGAGTTATCTGGCTGGCCCCGTTCATCCGCGGTCCGATCAGAGCGGCAGCCTTTGCATTTTTGGGCGCCCATTTTTATCTGACCTTCTGGCCCAACTATCCGTTTCCCTGGTACATTCCGCCCGTCACTTTTTTCGCCTTCGTCACCCTGTGCGGTCTCTTTGACCAGGGTCTTCACCTCGCCGAGATCATCAAAGCGCAGGTAAATCGCTCGGCCGCCATCCGGCGTTCGCTGCTGATCAGCGGTGCCCTGTTGGTCGCCGGCACGACCACGCTTAGTCTGATGGCGGCCGTTCAACTGAAATGGCAGCAACGCATCATCGAAATCGGCCAGCGCAAACAAATCGGCCTGTGGCTGAAAGCCCACGCGGTGACACCGCACGACTCCGTTTTTCTGGAGCCGCTTGGTTACATCGGATTCTACTCGCAGCTCAAAATGTACGACTGGCCCGGTCTGGCTTCGAAGGAAGTGATCGCCGCCCGGCGGAGAATTGTCACTCCGTTCGGTGGCGCCGATTACTGGCCGGAATTGATCCGCGACCTGCAACCCACCTGGCTGGTGTTGCGCGCCAAGGAGGTGGCGGCAATCCGGCATCGCGACGGCAATCTTCTTACCAAACAATACAAATCAAGACAGGTGTTTGACGCCCAAGCGGAAATCGCCCGGCATCCCCACCTTCCCGGCGTGGCGTATTTGACCAGCGACCAAACCTTCGAGGTTTTTCAAAAAGACGAAACGGCCAATGCCTCTTTTACGGAGAAACCGCCGCGACTGATTCCGATCACGATCGATACGTTCTACTCCAAGAAGGCGGCCGCGGATGTATCCGTGGTGAACGATCCCGTGCCCGGCACCCTGTTTGCCCACGCGCCTTCCCTGCTGGCGGCCAAAGTCCCTCCGCATGCCCGCCAGATCACCGGAAAATATGGCATGCTCGCCGGCTCCTATGCCGACCCAGCCAAAGGCACCGACGGAACGGAATTCCATATCGACCTTATTCTGGCCGATGGAACGCGTCGCAGCTTGCTCGCCGTCCCGATGGATCCACTGCAACGGCCCGAAGATCGAAAAAACCAGGTGTTTACGGTTGATCTGCCCGACCTGCCGGACCTGCGCATCGAATTGATCACCGGGGTCGGTCCGCGGGGTAACGGCGCCTTTGACTGGACCTACTGGTACGACCTGAATTTTTCCCTGCCACCCTACTGACCTGGTTTATCCCCGCCAGACATCGCCATCGTTTTCACCGGAAAACATGACTCGACAGAAAAGCGCCGCACCCAAGTATCCTCCGCCCATTATTTGTGATCGAAACTGAAAACTATTCCTGCGCCGTTGAACTGCCGTCCGCGTGGAACCTGCGTACGGAAAAAACCTGGGTGATGGGTTGGTTTCTGGCCAAAAAAGGCCGGATCTATACCGATGTGCGCGGCTGGCTGGACGGGGAGGTTTACTACGGCCTGTTCGGCATGCCCCGTCCGGAAATTGAAAATCCGTGGCGCGGCCATGCCGGACTGCCTCATGCGGGATTTCTTTTTTTGTTGGAGCCCCGACAAAAAAACCGGCTCTTCAAAATCGAAATGCTCGGGCCTGAAGGACAGTGGGAGCAGATTTTCTCCACTGAAATCACCGTGAGCCCCGCGGAAACGGGCACCGCTCTTCCTCCTGCTCCCGTCAAACTGGACCGGTTCTGGGTGCCGGAATCCATTTACAAGGTGCTGAAGGTTTCCAGCGATCCCCGCCTGATTCCCTCCCAGCCAGCCATCGATGCCCTGACGCTCGCGGCGTCCGCCCGTGTGCTCGATACGCTGCCCAATCCGCCTTTTTTCGGCGCGCTGGAGGAGCCCAAGGGTGTCACGCACACCCAGTACAACAAAATGGTTTTGCGCGGCTGGATCATCCACCTGCAGCAGCCGATCAAGCGGGTGTACGCCACCACGCATCCGATGGAGGAAAACACCCTGCCGTACGGACAGTATCGCGAGGATGCCATTGGTTTTCATCCCGGACATTTCACCAAGGGCCATTGCCAGTTCCGCGGACAGGTCGACATTCGCACGGACGCCAATCAGCCGGTCAGTGTAAAGATTTTTGCCGTGCTCGAAGATGGCAGCCACCACCTGGCGTTTGCCCGCCGTTTTCTGCAGAGCACCTGCATCGAAAAAGAGGAACACTACCCGCGATTTTCGGCGCGCATGTTCTGGCGGGCGTTGCGCGGCCTGAGCGCGGGCTGGAAGAGGCATTCGCTCGCCTTTCCCCCGGCCTCCGAGTTCTGGATGATGGCGTGGCGTGCATTCCAAGGCTACCGCCGCGAAGCCCCTGATCGCGCCCAGCTTGAGCGGATGAAAATCGCGCGGGCCGCGTTGTACGAAGCCGCACCCAAGGTCCCGGAGGGCGCCCGACTGCACGCGGTGCTCATCACCCATAACTTCAATTATGAAGGCGCGCCATTTTTCCTCCTGGAATTCGCTTCCTGGCTGTCCGGACAAACCAAGGCCCGCCTCACGATCCTGAGCAGTCAGGATGGTCCGCTCCGTTCCGCTTTCGAACTGCTCGGCGCGACCGTACATCTCATCGACGAGAAATCCATTTTCGATTCCAAGAACCACCAGGAATATCAGGAGTCCCTCAAGAAAATCGCTTCCGTGGTGGACTGGCGCGACGTGGACGTCGTCTACGCCAACACGGTGGTGGGCTTCTGGGGCGTACATCTGGCCCGGATGGTCAATCGACCTTCGATTCTGCAGATTCACGAGAGTGCCTCCATCAAGCGCTTCTTCGACCGGTTGCTCGTTTGGAAAATGCATCTGGAGGTGCGGGACGCCTTTCGCACCGCCACGCGGGTAATGTTCCTGGCCGAGGCGACGTACGAATATTACTCCGACCTCGGAGAGAATCGGAATTTCCGCATCATTCCCGGTTGGATCGACCTCCGGGCCATCGATCGTTTCCGCGCGGAAAATACCAAGTCGGCGCTGCGTGCCCGGCACGGCATTCGCGACGACGAACTGGTCATCGCCAACATCGGCACGGTCTGCGAACGCAAGGGCCAGCACATCTTTGTGCGCAGCCTCGAACATTTCGCCGGCACCTTCCCGGACTACGGTAAAAGGGCCCGGTTCATTTTCGTCGGCGGCCGGCCCGGATTGTTTCAGGACAAGCTCATCGAACAAATTGAAAGCTTCGGGCTTTCCGAGCGGGTGACGATCATCAACGAGACCCGACAGCCGTACGATTATTATGTAATGGCTGACCTGTTTGTTTGCAGCAGCTTCGAGGAATCCTTCCCCCGCGTCATCCTGGAGGCGATGGCTTTTGAGCTGCCGATTGTCAGTACGGATGTACATGGCATCCCCGAGATCGTCACCCATGGAACCGAAGCCTGGCTGACGCCACCAGGTGATCCGATCGCCTTTTCCGTAGCGATGAAGCACTGCCTCGATGACCTGGCCGACGGACGCTCCCTGGCTCCGGCCGCCGCCGCCAAAGTACGGCGTCACTTTGCCGCGGAAATCGTGCAGCCACGCCACGCCGCCGAGGTATTCGCCGCCGCAGCCCGGCGATCATCCACCTGACCCGGTTTTCTCACGCTTGCCTGCCCGCCTAAAAAACGATTTTTAGCCCAGACCCCATGAGCAATCAGGAATCCAACGCCGCCGGTGCTTCCCCCTCGTGGTTCGACCGTTTCCCCGTGGGTCGCCTCCTGCTTTTTGTCCTGCTCTTCCTCAGTTTCGTGCCGTGGATCAGTCCGCCCGACATCGACCTCGATCCGTCCTGGCGGATGATGATGACCTATGCCTTGGATCATCATTTTCAATTCGGACACGACTTCGTCTTTACGTACGGTCCCCTCGGTCTGCTGCTCGCGAACGTCAACAGCGGAAACCACATGGCGCTGTTGCTGGCGTGGAACTTTGTCACCGCCGCCGCGTTTGCGTTCACGATCCTGAAAATCATTTCCCGCTTCAGCGTGACCCGGCAGGCGATGACCTGCCTTTTTTTCTTCCTGATCGTCCGGGAAAGCATCGAGCTGCTCTATCTGGTATTCGCTTTGATTGCAGGCTTTGAGCTTCTCCGGGCGGAACGGCCCAGCGGCCGGCGAATGTTTTTCACCACGGTGTTTCTGGCGCTGCTCAGCCTGATCAAGTTTACCTACTGCCTGTTCGCCATCGCGGTCGTCGTCACAGTCGTCGCAGAATCCTTTCTCGCCAAACGTCGCGGTGCCGCTTTCCGGTATCTGGCATATTATTTTGGGACCCTCCTGCTGCTCTGGGTATCGCTCCGGCAAAACCCGCTCAACCTGCCGGCTTATTTCTTCAACTCCCTGGAAATCAGCCGCGGTTACGGCGAAACCATGGGACTGCCGACGCCTCCCACCGGACTATTGTATGGCCTCATCGTACTTGCCGGCCTGATTCTTTGCGCGCTGCTGATTGTCTCGGGAGTCAGGGATCGGTTGCCCGCCAGCGGAAGGGCGCTGATTCTGACCGCACTTACTTACCTGGAATGGAAACACGGGTTCCTGCGCTCGGACGGCCATATGGTGATCTTTTTCACGTACGGCCTTTTTGTGGCCTGTTTCTCACCGGTTTTATTGGAGCGCGACAGTGGTTCCAAAATGGCCGGACAGGCCGCGATCGGGCTGGTTGCGGCAGCCAGCCTCCTCGGTATTTTCGTCAATTTCCCACTCCGCATCACGCACGTGCTGGAAACCGTGAACACCGACTGGCGTGCCCGGCTTTCGGAGCTGACCGACCTCAAGGGATATTATTCCAGCTTCCAGACCCAGTGGGAGGAGGTCGCCAAAAAGAATCCGCTTAAACGCACCAGCGAAACCGTCGGCCAGCAAACTGTCGACGTCCTCTCCCATTTCCAAGGCATCGCCCTGCTCAACGGACTGAATCTTCGTCCGCGACCTGTACCCCAGGGGTATTCCGCTTACACCCCCAAGCTCACTGCGCTCAACGCCGCGTATTACGAGTCAGCGAATGCGCCCGCATGGGTGCTCCAATCGACGAAAACGATCAATCATCGTTTTCCGACCCTTGACGATGCGGATCTCCTTCTCGCGCTTCTGCGCAACTATTCCTTCACCCTGGAGGACGGCTCTTATTTACTGTGGCGCCGCTGCTCGGTCGATGATCGTTACAGCATCTTTCAGCCTTCCGCCGGTTCAAAGCAGACCGGGCATATCGGAAATCCGATTTCCCTCGCCGATCAGACTGAACAGAACATCTGGGCGCACCTGAGGATTCGTCCGACCTTACTGGGCCGTCTGCGCTCATTTTTCTACAAGCCGGCGGAAGTCTCGCTCGAAGTGGCGGACAACTCGGGACGGATCGAAACCTTCCGGCTTTTTCCCGAGCTCGCCAGTTCGGGCTTTTTGCTGAACCCCCTGCTTCGTGATCGCTTCGACTGGATTCGATTCCTGAACCGGCTGCCCTGCGTGCGCGCCACCTCGATCACGGTCCGGGTCGCCGACGACGACCGCAAATACTTCCAGTCCAAATTCGAATACGAGTTCGACACCCTGCCGGAAGCACCCAGCCGGCAAAACGACAAGGACGCCATCGTTCTCGCGCAGGTCGGCCGGTTCCGCAACATGCCGGTTTCCCTCACAGCCGCCGCTCCGCTGGGGCCGGCCCAATGCGGCGGGGAAACCGCCGTGCTGCTTCACGCTCCCTCGGAAATGACCTATAACATCGGGCCGGGAGCCACCACGCTCCGGGCCAAGTATGGGCTCGCCGACAACTCCTATGTGGGTTCCGCCCAAACCGCCGGCAGCAAGGTCGTCGTGGAATTTGTCACGCCCGCCACCGGAACGCGCACCCTTTTCGAACGTCAACTCGATCCCCTCCACGTTCCCGGGGACCGTGGCTTGCAGGATCTCAACGTCGATCTGAAGGGGCTGGGCGACGGAACCTTGGTGATCAAAAATACCGTGGGCCAAAGCAACGCCTGGGCCTGGACCGTGTGGCGTGATTTGGAAATTCTGCCCGTGACCTCAATCAACGGAACCGGCCAGCCCATGCAGACGGGATCGAACAACGTGATCATGCGCTATGGGCATTTTGCCTCGGCCCCGCTTTCGGTCCGTACCGGCAACCCGCTGCTCGCAGTCATGGTGGATGGCATCAGCATGGTTCAGGCTCACGCGGACTCTGAAATCGCGCTGCTTGTGCCTCCCGGGTCCAAAAAAGCCGTGGGCCGTTTTGCCTTCCAGGAAGGCGCCTACACCGCGGGTGCCGCCACCGATGGTGCGGAATTCACGGTCGTATGGAAATCAGGGGACGATGAACGCACGCTTCTCCGCCGTTATCTCGATCCGGTCAAAGTCCGCGACGACCGCGGTGTTCAGCAATTTTCAGTCGACCTGGACAAATTGCCCGGCGGAGGAACGCTCCTCTTGCGGACCAACTCCGGCCCTGCCCACAGTTCCTCCTGGGACTGGACCTGCTGGAGCGACGTCACGGTGGGGAATCCGCCTCCGCTCGAAAAAATCAAAGCCCCCGAAGGATCAGCTGCGTTGCTGCCGGAAACCGCCGCGCCCACCACCGTGCCCGCGGCGATCTTTCGCGATGCCGGCGGCTTCAAAGTCACACCGTCGGAAGTGACGGCATTGATTCCACCGGCGCTGGGCATGATCGATCGGTTGTCCGCGGTGCAGGTTCACCCGCCGAGCGATCTGGTGATCCGACTCGGCGACTCGCCTTCCCATTTGCATGTTCAGTTTGGCCTGCAATCCGGAGCCCTGGACCACACCGATGGCGTGGACTACGAAATCGAATGGCAGTCACCGTCAGGGGAAAAACGGTCGCTCTACAAGAAATCGTTGCAGCCGGTCACCGTGCCCGCCGACCGAAAGGTGCAAACGCTCGATCTGCCCCTGGAAGGAATTTCAGGAGGAACGCTTCATTTGTTGATCGGCTGCGGTCCCATGAACAACTCGTCGTTCGATTGGGCGTGCTGGCAGGGTCTGGAAGTCCAGGGTGCCGTCACCACGGATTTACCCGAACAAATCCCATTCACCCAATCCAAGGCTCCCATCGCGCGCCCAGTGCGCAATTCAAAGCTGACCCCGGAGGACATGTCTGCCGTTGGGTTCAACGTCCCCCCGCTCGATTTTGAAACGCCTGCTCCGGCGATCGTCGGCACGGTGTTCAATGAAAAAGCCCTGTTGGTCCACGCACCCGGCAAAATGGTGATCTCACTCCCGCCGGGCGCAAAGTCGCTTGCCGGGCGTTTCGGTTTTCAGGATGGCGCCTATTCCAACGATCATCCGACCGATGGCGCGGTATTCATTATCGTCTGGCATGGCGAGGACGGCACCAAGCGTGAATTGTTCCGGCAGTCGCTGGAACCCTTCAAGAATATCGCCGAGCGCGGCCTCCATCCCTTCAACCTTTCGGTCGAATCACTCGGCCCGGGGGATCTTTGGTTCCTCACCGACCCGGGCCCGAACAATGACCGGGCCTCCGACTGGACCTGCTGGCAGGGCATCACGATCAAATAGCGATGCGGCGCCGGTTCATCCCAGCCTGGCTCAGTTCCCGCCTTGCCGGCTTCACCGGAATCGGCGCATTCCTTCTGGTCCTCGGGCTGCGGTTCGCCCTGCTGCAGGTCTACGGGAACGATCTTCCTTTTCACGACCAATGGGACGCCGAAGCCCTGCATGTGCTCCGGCCAATGGAAGCCGGCGCCCCCTTCGCGCCCGGGATTTTTCGTTTTCACAACGAGCATCACCCGGTTTTCACCAAGGTCATTGCGGTCGTGCTGGCAAAACTGGACGGAATGTGGAGTGCGTTTCCGCAAATGCTGCTCAACACCCTGTTTCAGGGGCTGATCGCGATGATGCTCGTGCGGCTCGCCCGAAAAATGGCGGGGCCCGCCTGCGCCTGGATCATTGCGCTCGCGGCCGCCGTCACCCTTTCGATGCCGATGCTGTGGGAAAATCTGCTCTGGGGATTCCAATCCCAATTCTACCTGGCGATTCTCCTCGGGCTGATCCATCTGGATCTCACCTGGTCGGCGCCCGCCCTGGGGTTGCGCTGGGGTTTCGGGGCGATCGCGGGCATTTGCACGCTCGGCACCATTGCCTCCGGTTTTCTCTCCGTGCTGGCCAGCGGGATCGTGGCGCTCTGCTCGCTGCCGAAGCCGGACCATTCCCGCCCCCATGCCATCGCCACGCTGGTGCTCTCGGCCGCCGTTTCGGTTGCCGGCTTTTCCCTGATCCAGCCGGTCCCGTATCCGGCAATCGCACACACCGTGTTTTCCGCCGCGCAGGCGTTCGCCGTTCTGGGCAGCTGGCCCTTTGAGAAGGAAGCACTGATCTTCATTCTCCAGCTTCCCTCCCTGCTTTTTATCTTTGGGCAATTCTGCCGCGCCGACCGCCGCCTCAGCCGGCCGTGGCTGCTCGCTGCGGTGTTGTGGCTGTTCGCGGTCACCGCCGGGTTCGCCTACGGTCGCGCCGAGCTGATCGAAAGCGCCACTCCGCGATACTGCGATTTTCTCACGGTTCTTTGTCTGGTAAATTTGATCTGCCTGTTGCTTTTCGCCTCCGTCCAGCCCCGCCAGAGCTGGAAGACCCATGGCCTCGTCGTGGGCTGGATCATTTTTGCCGGCTGCGGTTTTTATTCGGCACGGGAGACGACGATGGCCAGCGACGATCTCGGTTCCCGGGCGGCGCTGCAAACGGAGCAGCGGAAACTCGTCCGGGATTTCATCCTGCGTGACGACGCCACGGCGCTGCTTGGCGACAGCACGCCGGCAAATTTAATCCACGCCGTCCCTTCCCACCGGCTGACTCTACTGCGTGATCCCGGCATGCGCGGGCTGTTGCCACCGAGTGTCCGGGCCCCTTTGAGCGTAATTGCCGGGAAAAAAAACGAAAACGCGCTGCGCGCCGGCTTTGACGAGGACAATCCCATCTCGCCGGGCTGGACTCTCACTCCCGCGCAGGACCGGGCGTATTTTCGCAGCGAGCTGATCGTCCCGGAGAAGTTTCCCCTGTTTCGCGTCCGTGTGATGGGAGGCATGGACGGTGGCAGTCACATTCTCCGACTTTTGGCCGGTCCCGAAGAACGAATCGTTGAACCCCTTGGGACCGCCCGGGAAACCACCGTTCGTTCCTTGAACTTCCCCATGCCGGACGAGCCTTTCCGAATCGAAGCCGAGGCAAAACCGGGATCGGGAAAGTTCTCCTTTTCGGATCCGGTTGCCCTCAGCCGGCTGTCCTGGCTTTCCGGCAAGCTATTTGGGTCGCACCTTTTCTTTGCGGTTTCCGGTATCATCGCCCTGCTCGCCGGCGCCACCGGCATCCTCCACCAGACCACGGCTACACCCCCGGAGGGCGGTGGGCGCATTCCGGAACAATGGCGACGTCGCATCCCGCTTCTCCTTGCCCTTGCCCTGCCCGCTGCAGCCTTGGGACTGTGGCCTTTCCCGACCGCCCTTACTTTGGATGCACGGGAAGCCCTGCTGCTCGATGCGGATGCCTGGTCGGCGCGCTATGTCACCGATTTTCATCTCCAAAAAATCGCCCAAGGCACGGAAGTCCCCGCCGCTGGCGCAGTCTATAACACGGTCGGCAATGGTGACGCCTATTTCGGCACCTACGGAAAAAAGGGCGATGAAACCCTCGCGGCAGGTTTGTCCCCCACCTTTAAAGTGGAGGCCAATTACATCGGCATGGCGGTGGTGGGATATCCCCTGTTTCTCGGCAACCAACTCGCGCTGGAAGTAATCGGTGGAGACGGAACGGTCACGGAAACCATTGCCTATTCCGGGGCCAATCCCGGCGAACGTCCCCGGCTCTGGCTGGTCGATCTCTCGAAATATCGAAACGCTTCCGTCCGCTTGAAATGTACCGACACCAATTCCGGCCATCAAGGCTGGCTCGGGTTTGGACGTCCCTGGTGGGTGGACGATCAATCGGTCCAGCAACGCTGGCAGCGCCTGGCTGACAGCAACCGCCTGACCTGGCTGCGTGAATCCCTCGTCGTTGCGGGAATTGCATTTGGCTTGTTAAGCTTCCGCATTCATCAACAAAAAGCGCGGCCAGAAACCCAGGTGTTAATGTGGCCGTGAATTGTCTCAATCCATTGCCACCAGTAAGCCTCCCTTTTCCCTTCCGATGACTGATTCCGAGCCGAATCGCTTCGATTCCGCCATTTCCCCAAAACCCAACTGGATCCCTGTGATCGAGCTGGGATTGCTTGGCGCGTTGCTCTTCGCCGGTCTGTTTATCGCTCCATCCGTGCCGAGTTCCCTGACCGACTGGCCGGCGTTGCGCGCGGAAATGTTTTTCAAAGGCTTGAACGCGATCAATCCGGTGCTGCCGGGAGACGGCCCGCTCGCACTGCTGTTGCGCCCCACTTTTGGCACTGCCCACGTCCTTTCCCATGTCGTCTGGGAATTATATGCCGCGGTATTCCTGACGCTTGCCGCCCTGCCGGTGCTGGCTGATCTGCCCCGGAAATGGCGCATCGTTTTATTTCTTATTTTTCTCACCGCGGCCCACGGGTTGCGGGAGGCTGCCTTTTGGATCGCTGCGCTCCTTGTCGCCTTTCCCCTCGGCCGGCCGCGCGGTTCGGGCGATTATGGCTTCGCCAGCGGAATCGCCCTCGCGCTGCTTGGCCTGATCGATATCAATTTCTGGCTTTGGGGACTGGGCATCGTGGTCTTGCAATTACCCACGTCACCGCGGTCCCACCGGATGAACTATGCGTGTGCCGCCGGCTGGGTCGTGACCAATCTGACGGCCTGGAATCTGTGTCCCGGGGGATTTGCACGTTTCGACCAATTTATCTGGAAGGGCTGCCTCCATCTGCTTTCGGGGTCCACGCCCGCGTTGATCGCTGCCGCGCTCCTCGGCCTTTTCGCTTTTTTGCGGGTACGCCAGTCGTGGAAGGCTTCAATTGCAAGTCTAACGCTGGCGCTGGCCCTTTGCTCCCTGTGTCAGCAGGCGGACCTGCCTGCACTCATGCAGAACAATTTCCGCAATGCCGCCGGGTCGCATTTACTGGCATGGACCGCGTTGGTTCATCCGGAACGTTTTGAAAAACGGGTGCTGAATCCCGCGTGGAAAAAACTGGCGGATGCACACGTCCTGCCCGCCATCACCGAACAAATCGGCTCGCATACCGTCGACGTGGTGGGACCGGATCAGTTGATCGCCCTCGCGAACGGGCTGCGGCATCTGCCCGGTTCACGCTCCGGGAGCGACGCCGCCGTGTTGTCGTCCGCCCCCATCGATCCCGCATTTCCGGCCAAAGGCCCGCCACGCAGGGTGGTTTTAACCGAGAGCAATTTCTCCCTGTCGTTTCCGTCCAAGCCCGGCGTGGGGGGATTCTCCCCGTGGTTGCTGTGGAAGATGGCCGGATACAGCTATCTTCCCTCTTATATCGAATCGCCCTTACCTCCCCTGCCCGACCTCGATCAA
>JBEHXD010000045.1:0-17739 GCA_048498875.1 Verrucomicrobiota bacterium | reverse complement strand
GCAGCATCAGCCAGCCAATGGCGCCGCCGCGCGGCGCCGCCACCAACGCCACCATCACGACAAAAATCAGTGCGCGCGCCAGAGCCGGCAGCCACGGATGAATCAAAACGTAGACGACGAGCAGTGCCACCACACCGAATGTCCGCGCCTGCGGCAGTTTTTCTTTCCAATTATTGTGGCGGCAGAAAAAGCAGGCGGCGGCAAACGCCACGAGGCCAAGCGGCTCGTCCGAGCCATCGCGCAATCGCAGTCCGTACCACCGCCATACCGGCCAGCCGGCGATGAGCAGCGAGATCAGTGCGGAAAGACGCGTCACAGTTTCAAGCCTCCCGGCGATTCCGGCGGCGGAAATACAGCAGGGGGCCAAGCAATGCGGTGGTGAGCATCAACGCGACCGAACCGGGTTCCGGCGCGGTGGAAATGCTCTGCCCGACCGCCTCGTCGGACACGCCCGCAGGCAGAGGCAGCGGTTGCTTCACCGTGCTGAGCTCGGGTGTGGTGCGTCGCACCACCTGGTCGACCGCGACAAACGAGGTGTACTTGGTCAGCAGACTGTATTTCAGGCCCAACTCCGTGATCTGCGCCACCCGGCCCTCGTCGTCGTGTTGGAGATTCACGTAGTCGCCCAACTGCGCGATACGCGCCCGGGCCCAGAGGTGGGACAGCGCATCGTTGGACGGAAGCGTGGTGGCCTGATCCAGCGCGAGCGTTTCCGAGTACGGCTTCCCGCCCGTGAGCCCATGCAGGGTCACGCGACCGGCTTTGGGTCCGCGCCATTTGCCATAAACCACCACCGGTCGCTGCGCGAGCAGGTCGGGAAACGCGAGCGGTTCGACCTCGTAGGGTTGAAATTCCTCGAACTCCACGCCGACCCGCGTGAGCACGGGGGTGGCGACCATGTCGCGAAAGCGTTTCGCCACGGCGGGCGCCTGCGCGGCTTCGCTGACAATGAACGGTTCGCCCTGGCCCGCCCGGGCGAGGCCTTCCATGAGGAAAGTATTTACCGAGGTGCCGATGCCGAAGGCGAACAGGTTGGCGCGATTCAAGTTCCGGCGCACGAGATCGAATGCCTCGGTCTCCACCGTCACGTAACCGTCGGTGATCACCGAAATCGTGCGGGCGGTGTTTTCCCCCTGCGGCAGCGCGAGCGCCTCCTTCAGCGCCGGCAGCAACTCCGTCGAACCCGACCCTTCGTAGTGCGCCAGCAAATTGATCGCCGCCTCGATGTTCGCCTGGCTCGCCGGCAGCGACGCCGGGGCAAGCGTGCGATTGCTGCCGGAAAACAGCAGCAGGTTGAACGTGTCGGTGGGTCGCAGCGAAC
The DNA here is from genome assembly GCA_048498875.1 of Verrucomicrobiota bacterium. Lineage (GTDB taxonomy): Bacteria > Verrucomicrobiota > Verrucomicrobiia > Opitutales > Opitutaceae > Lacunisphaera. The sequence continues at coordinate 16,418 of JBEHXD010000045.1, read as the reverse complement.
CGAGCAGATCGCGCATGAGTTGTTTCGCCACGTCGAGCGGGAAGCCGTGCATCGAGCCCGAAATATCGATGACGAAAACATAATCCCGCGGTGGAATTTCTGCCGCCACCGGATGCGCGGGTGGCTGGAGTTGCAGGAGAAAGAAATTCTCGTCCTGACCCTCGGAAAGAATGATCCCCGATTTAATCCCGGCACCCGCCAGACGATAGTTGAAAACAAAATCGCGATTGCTCGCATTGGTTTCCTGCGGGTCGAGCACGAGGTGCGCCTGGTGATCGTTGAGGTAGTCGAGCTTCGTCGCATGCGTGCGACAGCTCGCCGCCTGGATCGGCAACCCGGGTACGAGACTCAGCTCCAGTTCGAACCGCATCGGGTCCGACTCGCCCTCATGCAAATAGGGATTCGCCACCCAGCGTTCGGTCGGGTCCGTCGTTGTCGCCGGCTGGTTCGAATAACGCGGTCCCACCACGCCCGGGTAGACAAATGAATACACGCCTTCATCCGGCACGAGCAACTCGGTGTAGTGCAATTCCACCCGTACTTCGTCACCGGGCAGAATGTTCGCGACATTCATCTGAAATACATTCGGCCGCTGTTGCTCAAGCAGACTCGCCGTTTTTCCCGACGCCTTCGCCGCCTCATAGGTTTGCCGGGCTTCAACGCGCTTTTTGATCTCAGCCACGATGCGCCGTTCGCCGACCTGCAGCGTCAACCCGTGAACCGCCGCGCGCGTGGAACCGGGGAAGATATAAACCGCCTCCAGGGGCAGTCGCCCGTTGTTGGCGTAAGTCTGCACCACCGTGACGTCCGCGATCACGCCCGCAATCACTGCGGAAACCTGGGTCGACTTCAGCGGCAGCGGATCCGCGGAGGGCCGGGGTGCATCATCCTTGGCGGCGGACACCGGTGAGGCGGGAACCTTGACGAGAAAATACGGCGACAGGGTCTGATCGGAACGCGGTTCCCCGCGCAGGACCCCCACGAAAATCAAAAGCATCACGAAAAACTTTTTCATGCGCCCACTCTGCCGTGCGCAAAAGAAGTCCGTATGAAGCGAAAATGAAATGACGGTGAAATCCGTCCAATAATTAGCGCAGCGACGACATCGCCACGGTCGACACGACGACATTGAGTGGCCAGCATTCAATCCTCCGCCCTACCCCTTCCATGACCAACCGATTCAAGTTTGGCTGCGCCTTGCTCACTCTTTTCGTTGCCGCGCTCACCGCGCCGGCCCAGCCCTCCGGCGGTCCCTACGGCCCGCAGCCGCAAACTTACTCGGTGCCGAAGGATGCCGCGCATGTTTATTATGTCGCACCCGAAGGCAAAGCCTCCGCGGCCGGCGATTCGCTGTCTGCGCCCACCACGCTCGCCCATGCACTGGAGCAGGCAGTCACCAACGACGCCATCATTCTCCGCGGCGGCACCTATCGCACCGGTGGTTTGAAATTCAACCAGGGCATCACGATCCAGCCCTACAGTGACGAGAAACCGGTGCTCAAGGGTTCCCAAGTCGCCGACAAATGGGACGCGCAGAGCAACGGCCTCTGGCGCACCGCGTGGTCCACGCTGTTTCCAATGAAGCCCCAGAACTGGTGGCAGCGAAACCGCGAAGGCCGCAAGACCCCGCTCTGGTTGTTCAACAACGACATGGTTTTCATCGACGGCAAACCGCTCAAGGCGGTGGGCTGGGACGGCGCGGTGGATGCCAATTCCTACCTCGTCGATTACGAGAAGGGACAAATCTACATCGGCACCGATCCGACGAATCACGTTGTTGAGATCACCGCGTTCGATGGCGCCCTCACCCGCGTCATCACCGAACTCAACGGACGTCCCTCCGACCGCAAGGGCTTCACTCTTCGCGGCATCACCCTCACCCAGTACGCCTACCGCGCGATCGAGATCGGCGGCACCGAACCCGAAGCGCCGGCGGATCCCTCGACTTTCGGCAAGGATGTCGTCGGCACCACCGTCGAGGACGTCACGATCACCCACTGCTCGCGCGTCGCCGGTTACTTCCGCGGCGATCACTTCACGCTGCGCCGCTGTCTCATCAGCGATACGAGCACCGAGGGAATTTTCGTGCTCGATTCCGCTGACTGCCTCCTCGAGAAAAACATTTTCGCGCGCAATAACGTTGAGGAAATCACCGGCTACTATCCTTCGGCGGTAAAGATTTTCAACCAGTCATACCGGGTGACCTGCCGCGACAATCTTGTCACCGACCAACACAACTCGAACGGCATCTGGTACGACGTCGGCAACGTCGATGCCGTGTTCGTGAACAACTGGATCGAGGACTGCCAGGACGGTTTCTTCTTTGAAATCTCCAAGGGTGCGATCTGCGCGGGCAATGTGTTTGTGAATTGCGACAAAGGCGTCCGCGCCCTCAACAGCGAGCGTGTTCGTGTCTACAACAACACCTTCGTCAATACCGTCGCGTCCTTCGAACGCACCGAGCGCAGCGCCGTCGGCGATCACTTCGGCTGGCATCCCGCGACCGGCCCCGCCGTCGACAAGCGCGAAGGCCATGTGTTCTCCGGCAATCTCGTGATCGCCGACTCCCGTTTCCCGAAGGCGCTGCTGCGCACGGATCAGGTGAAACTGCTCCAAGGCAAGCTCACCAAGCCGCAGCTCAGCGAACTCGATCACAACCTCTACGTTCGCCCCAACACCGGTCTCGACCGCAGCCTCGTGGCCTGGAGCCCGGCGGACAACGACACACTCCAGTTCGAATTCAAAACCCTCGACGACCTCCGGAAAAAATTCCCCCAATTCGAAGCCCACAGCCAGGCGCTTGATCTCGATCCCGGTGCCGTCATCCAAAGCCCCGAGCTGAAAAATTTCCATCTGGTGCGTTCGCTCCCCGTGCAATCCCCGCTCCCCGCCGACGTCGCCAAGGTTCTCGGCTGGCCCGAACAAGCCACCTACACCCCAGGCGCCTACCAGCCCGCCAAATAAAAAGTCGCAAGCAGTCCTTTGCAGGGATTGATCCGAGGTAGGGCGCTTTATCCTAAAGCGCCGTCAGGATCCACGTATGCCGCCACCACCACCACGCGCACTCACGCCGCGGCGGATTAAGGATAATCCGCCCTGCCCCGGGACCGCCGAGCCCCAGCTCGGCAGAGTCATCATCCGTTTCCCTTAGACTTCCCAAATCACAGGAGACAAAATCTCTTTCTGGAATTTTCGTGCCCTTTCGTGTGTTTCGTGGGCCACCCTTCAGTCCCGCTCCTCATCATTCCCCGGACTACAGCTCGACCCACGCTCCGCATAGCAGTCAAAACACAGCGTTTCGCCTTCAAATTCCAACGCGCCGAATTTCCCGCACGCGTCGCACACCTGATCAGGATTTTCTTCGGGACCGGCAGCCATTCTTCCTACTCAACCGTACCCCTGCCTGTTGCCAAGACCGGATCACGCTCAGATCAGCGGGTTCGTCAGGATCACCTTCAACGCCTTCGCTCTGGCGGCAGATCCAAATACATCATAGGCCTTCATGATTTCATCCATTTTGAATCGATGGGTGATTAGTTTTCTCGCGCTGAGTCTTCCTGCGGCCAGCGTCTTGAGCAAAAAGGGCGTGGTGGCCGTATCGACCAGCCGTGTGCGAATGGTTATGTTCCGGGCCCACAGTTTTTCAAGATGAAGGATGGCGCTGCGTCCATGCACGCCGACGTTCGCGACATGGCCGCCCGGCGCAACGATCCCGGTGCAAAGCTCAAACGTTTCCGGCACGCCCACGGCCTCCACCGCCACATCGACCCCGCGGCCACCAGTTAACTCGAGGATCCCCACCTTTGCGGTTTCCGGCAGGAAGGCATGCGTCGCTCCCAGCGTCCGCGCCACTTCCAGGCGATTTCCGTCTCCGTCTACCATGATGATGTCCGCAGGCGAATAAAACTGGGCCGTCAGCAGGGAAGCCAGCCCCACGGGGCCGGCACCCACAATCGCCACCGTATCGCCCGGCCGGACTTCGCCGTTGAGCACACCACATTCATACCCGGTGGGTAAAATATCGCTCAGCATCACCAGCTGCGCCTCATCGACCTGCGTATCGGGAATCTTGTGCAAGCTGCCGTCGGCATGGGGTACACACACCAGCTCCGCCTGCGTGCCGTCGATCGTGTGGCCGAGCCTCCATCCGCCGTCCACGCAATGGGAATACATTCCGCGGCGGCACTCTTCACAGCGCCCGCAGGAGGTAATGCAGGAGATAAGCACACGGTCACCCGGTTTCACAATGGACACTGCACCGCCAACGGCAATGACCACCCCAACGCCTTCATGACCGAGCGTGAGACCCGGTGGAACTTCGGGCACGTCACCTTTCAAAATATGCAGATCGGTCCCGCAGATGGTGGTGGTCGTGATGCGCACAATCGCATCGGTGGCATCGAGCAATACCGGCGCCGCTTTTTCCTCCCAGGCTCGCTGACCGGGACCGCGATAGACGAGTGCTTTCATAGTCGCCCAGTAAACCACATTTTCCGGCCTTGCGCCGCGCATGCGTTGTGGATCGCTGCGCATTTAATGCCCTGGTGACGTCGCAAGAAGTGCCCAGCACTGCACAACCCGTGCGCAGCGTATCCGCCCGGAATCGGGTACGATGAGGCCAGCATGAAAACCATCCTTGTCCCGGTCGATTTCTCCCGTGCCACCACCCGGGTGTGCGACGCGGCGCATTCGCTGGCCCGGCTCGCCGGCGCGCGCCTGATCTTGTTTCACGTCGTCGAACCGCCGCCCTTTTTGGTCAACGACTACTATTCTTTCGATACCGGCATCATGGCGGAAGTGGTCGCGGCGGGTGAAAAAGCCGCCCAATCAAAACTGAAATCCCTGCACCGACGTTATGCCGGGAAACACTCCGTCATCGTAATCCGGCAGGAACACGGTGCTCCGGTGCGGACAATTCTCCTGACGGCGAAATCGCTGAAAGCTGATTTTATCGTGATCGGTTCACACGGTCACGGCGCGGTCTTTGATCTGCTCGCGGGGAGCACGACGAATGGTGTTTTGCGGAAAGCGCGCTGCCCGGTGCTGGTGGTACCCATCAATCCCCGATAATCCGCGCCGTCCCATCCCATGGAATTGCTCAAAGCCATTTATCAACGGCGCACGATCCGGCATTTTTCGGACGCTGAAATCAGCCGCAGTCTCACCGTCGATCTGCTCCGGGCGGCCGTGCAGGCGCCGAGCGCACTCAATCAGCAGCCGTGGGCCTTTGCCATTTTCCACGGACACACCCGGCTGGCGGGTTATTCGGAACGGATCAAGGCACACTTGCTGGCCACCTCGCATCCGTCGTTCGGACTCGATCCCCGGATCGACACCTACGCGAGCACCACGGTGAATATCTTTCATGGTGCAGACACCCTCATTGTCGTCTGCGCCAAACCCGCCCGCTTCTCCCCCGAGGAGGATTGTTTCCTCGCCGCGCAAAATCTGCTGCTCGCCGCGCATGGACTGGGGTTGGGCGCCTGCCCGGTGGGTTTCGCACGGCCCTGGTTCAATCTGCCGGAAATAAAATCCGAACTCGGCATTTCCCCGGATTTGACTCCCGTGCTGCCGATCGTGATCGGTCACCCCTCCGGCCCCGTTCCGGTGGTTTTGCGGCGCGAGCCGGAATTCGCCTGCTGGCACTGGGACGACTGAGAAAAATCGATGGGCAAGAAAATGAAAATCGCCGTTATCCAGGGTCATCCCGATCCGACCGGCCGGCATTTTGGCCATGCGCTGGCCGACTCCTACGCCCGGGGTGCGGAAGCGAAGGGACATGAAGTTCGCCGCATCGAAATCGCCCGGCTGAATTTCCCCGTGCTCAGAAAAGCCCATGAATGGAGCAACAGCACTCCTCCGGCGGAGCTGGCCGGCGCCCAGGAAACGATCCGATGGGCCGATCATATTGTCCTGATTTTCCCACTCTGGCTGGGCACCATGCCCGCCCTGGTTAAGGCTTTTCTCGAACAAACCCTGCGTCCCGGTTTTGCGCTGATCTACGACGGCCTTCGCTTTCCCCAAAAAGGCCTAGAAGGTAAATCCGCCCGCGTAATCGTGACCATGGGCATGCCGGCATTTTGGTATCGCTGGTTCTTCCGCGCCAACGGCGTGCGCGGACTCGAACGAAGTATCCTCGGCTTCTGCGGCATCAAGCCGGTCCACGAAACCTTCATCGGTCTCGTCGAATCCAAGGACGGACGTGCCCGGGACAAATGGCTCTCGAAACTCGAAACCCTTGGCGCCCTCGCCGAATGATTTTCGTCGGATTACCACTCGCGCCGACCACCGCCCATTTAACCCCCTCCCTCCATGAACTCACTCCCCTGCTGGTTGCTCCGTTCTCTCGCTGCCGTATCGGGCGGATTTTTTGCCGCCGCACTCCTCCACGCCAATGAAGGACCCGCGGAAGCCAAAGGCCCGGTGGTCCTGCCCGACGCCGTATTGGCCCTGCCGGTTGAACAGGCCATCCTGACCTCACCGCCACGGGTGCCACCGCCCCTTAGTCGGAAATTTTCGGCGCGAGTGGTCGTCAATTTGGAGGTGCGCGAGGTGGTGGCAAAACTCGCCGACGGCGTGGAGTACACCTTCTGGACCTACGGTGGCTCCGTGCCAGGTTCCTTTATCCGCATCCGCGAAGGAGACGTCGTTGAATTTCACCTCAACAACCATCCTTCCTCGAAATTGCCGCACAACATCGATCTGCACGCCGTCACTGGCCCCGGCGGCGGAGCAGCGTCGTCCTTTACCGCCCCCGGTCACAGCTCCCAATTCACGTTTCAAGCGCTCAATCCCGGCCTGTACGTTTACCACTGTGCCACCGCCCCCGTTCCCATGCACATCGGAAACGGCATGTATGGGCTAATTCTGGTCGAGCCCCGGGACGGCCTGCCACCCGTCGATAAGGAATACTACGTGATGCAGGGCGAATTCTATACCACCGGCAAATATGGTGAGGAGGGCCTGCAATCCTTTGATATGGCCAAGGCCATCGACGAACGCCCCCCCTACATTGTTTTCAATGGCGCCGTGGGGTCTCTCGTGGGCGACGGGGCGTTGACCGCGAAAGTCGGTGAGCATGTGCGCATCTACTTTGGCGTGGGCGGGCCGAACGTTACCTCCTCCTTTCACGTCATTGGCGAGATCTTCGACAAGGTGTATCCCGAGGCCGGCCTCTCCCTGCCGAACTCAAATATCCAAACCACACTCGTGCCCGCCGGCGGCGCGGTGGCGGTGGAATTCAAAGTGGACGTGCCCGGCACCTTCGTGCTCGTCGACCATTCTCTCACCCGCGCCTTCAACAAGGGTGCGCTCGGCATGTTGAAGGTAAGTGGCGCGGAAAACCGCGTGATTTATTCCGGCAAGGAAATCGACGCCGTCTACCTCGGCGCCCAGGCTGACGCGGGTTCGGAATCGGAAAAACGCGAAGGCGAGCTGAAGGAAAAAATCGCGGCGGAGATCAAGTCGAACCCTGCCATCGCCGGCCTCACCAGGGAGGTGCAAATCGAAAAGGGCAAGCAGGTGTACATGGGCCTTTGCTTCGCCTGCCACCAGCCGGACGGAAAAGGACTGCCCGGCGCCTTTCCTCCCTTGGCGGGGTCCGACTACCTCCTTGCCGACCGCGAGCGCGCGGTGCGCATCATCCTGAAGGGTCTTACCGGCCCGGTGACGGTTAACGGCAAAACCATCAACAGCGCCATGCCGCCCCAGGAAGCCGTGCTCACGGATGCGCAAATCGCCGACGTGCTCACCTACATTTTCAATTCGTGGGGCAACCAGGGAGAGGTCTTCAGCGCCGACCAGGTCAAGGCGATCCGCAACCAAAATCACTGAGGGATTCCATAACCGCAGAACCGTCGCGTACGGCATCGCTGATGAAGAGAAGACCACGGCACGAACTGTTGGCGCTTGCACTCGGTCTGCTGAGTGCAGGCCTCTCCACTGACACTCACGCCGCGGCCATGATCACCGTTCCGGACGGCACTTACCTCCCGCTCACCCGTGCAGCCAACGCACCCGGCAGCGTCCCGGTGCCCTCATTTTTTCTCGATGAATTCCCGGTGGCCAACGCCGATTATCTCGCTTTCGTCACCGCCTGTCCACCGTGGCGCCGGTCGCGCGTCAGTCCCCTTTTCGCCGACACCTCCTACCTGGAAAACTGGCACGGCGATCTTGAACCGGGTCCCGCCGCACCGGCCTGCGCTCCCGTGGTCCACGTTTCCTGGTTCGCCGCCCGCGCCTACGCGCGGTGGGCGGCGAAACGCCTGCCTTCAACCGCAGAATGGGAAAGCGCTGCTTCCACCGGACTGAATCAAGCCGAGGGAAAAACGGACGCAGCGCTCAAAAAGCTCATCTACGACTGGCTCGCCCATCCGGTTCCCCACGTTCTGCCGGGAGTGGAAACCGCGGCAACAGACTTCCACGGGGTGCGTGGCCTGCATGGGCTTGTCTGGGAATGGGTCGATGACTTTTCCACCAGCATGGTCACCGGCGAATCGCGCGCCGACAGCGGACTCGACCGGGATCTGTTCTGCGGTGCGGGCTCGATTGGCGCCCGGGATCCCACGGACTACGCTGCTTTCATGCGTCAGGCTCTTTTCGCGTCGTTGAAAGCCAACCATACGACTGGAGCGCTGGGATTCCGCTGTGCCCGGGATATCACACCGGCGGCCACGGCACCGATCCTTGGTATCGCCCGCCCTCCGGAGCCCGGTGCCGAACCATTCAGTGCGAGGTCATTGTATCAGATCGATGCGACGTTCATCACCGATGGCGGAAATTTGTTTCGTTTGGAGCAGCTTCGTGGCCACTCCGTGGTGGTCGCGATGTTCTTTGCTTCGTGCGGCTACGCGTGTCCGCTGATCATTGGCGACATGCAATCGTTGGAACGGCAGCTGCCGGAATCCATCGCGACTGACACCAGGTTTGTGTTGGTGTCATTCGACACCGCACGCGACACCCCCGACAGACTGGCGGAACTGCGCCAGCAACGCAGCCTCGGACCCCGTTGGCTATTGCTCCACGGGGGCAATGATGCCGTCACCGAGCTTGCCGCGTTGTTGGGCGCGAAATTTCAACGCCAGTCCGATGGAGGATTCGCTCACTCTAACCTCATCACCGTGTTGAATTTCCAAGGTGAGATCACCCGGCAGCGCTCCGGCTTCCAGGACAGTGTGTCCGACCTGATCGGAAGTCTTGCCCCGCCTAATCGTTAAGAAAAAGCACCATGGAAAAGATTGCCGATTAAATTGCATGTGCCAAAGTCGGGGTGTGCCTACACCGGAAGCACGTGCCAAACGCAGCCGCGCGCTTGTTGAGCAACTGAAGCGCTCGGATATCTTTCGCGACTATGAGGAAGCGTTCCGCGAAACCACCGGTCTGCCTTTCAATCTCCGGGCGATTCAGGCATTTGATCTTCCCCATCACGGTGATCCGAAGGAAAATCCGTTTTGCGCGTTGATGGCGCGCACCAACCAGTCTTGCGCCGCCTGCCTCCAGCTGCAGAAAAAAGTGGAGGAGCAGGCGCACCTTGAGCCCAAAACCCTCAAATGTTTTGCCGGACTGTGCGATTCTGCGGTACCGGTCCGCGTCGGCGAGAATCTCGTGGCATTTCTTCAGACCGGCCAGATCCTCCTGCACCAGCCGAATAAAAATGAATTCAACCGGCTCACCCGCGAATTGATCAGGATGGGCGTCGACGTGGATTTGAAACGGCTGGAAGAGGCCTACTTTCAAACCCGTGTGCTCGACCGGAAAAAATACGACGCTGTCCTCCGTCTGTTGACGATTTTTGCCAGGCATCTCTCCACGCTGAGCAACCAGCTCATGGTTTCCGCCCACCAGGTGGAATCGCCGATGGTATCACGCGCGAAGTTGTACATCACCGAACATCAGCACGAGGAACTTTCGTTGCGTCAGGTGGCCGCCGCCGTGAACACCAGTGCGTTTTATTTTTGCAAGATGTTCAAGCAGGCAACGGGACTGACTTTTACCGACTACCTCGCGCGCGTGCGCATCGAGAAGGTGAAAAATCTCCTCCTGAATCCGCACAAGCGCATCAGCGAAGTCGCCTACGAAGTCGGCTTTCAATCGCTTTCCCAGTTCAATCGCGTCTTCCGCCGCGTTACCGGCGAGGCACCCACCGCGTGGCGGGAGAAGCTCGACAAAAACCGCAATTGATCAGGCGGTGTCGCTGACGCCCCATCGCCCGATCGCATCATGCTAACGAAACCCATCCCGGCGTGGATTCTCGGCGGTGGCGCATTTCTCGCCGCCTGCGCCGGCTGCATCAATGCCGTGGGGTTTCTGAGCATGCAGCACCAGGCCATAACGCACTTGACCGGCACCGTGTCGCTGCTGGGCGTGAATCTCGCGCTGGGGGAATGGTCGCAGGTGATCCATACCGGCGAGGTGTTTCTCGCCTTCTTTGCCGGCTGCGTGATCAGCGGCCTCATCATCCGGCAGCGTGCACTGCAAATCGGCGCACCCTATGGCATCGCCCTCCTGCTCGAATCCTGCCTGCTGGTGACTGCCGCCTGGCTTTTTACCCGCGGGAATGCCTCCGGCTGCCATATCGCCGCGCTGGCCTGCGGTCTGCAAAATGCCATGGCTTCGACCTACAGCGGTGCCGTGATTCGCACCACCCACGTGACCGGGATGATCACCGATTTGGGTATCAGCGTCGGGCAGCTCATTCGTCGCGAATCTTTCGATCGTCGCCGCACGGGACTTTACAGTGTGTTGCTCGTCGGATTTTTTGGAGGCGGCGTTGGCGGCGCCGCCGGCTTTCTCGTCGCCGGTTATCGGGTACTCTACTTTCCCGCCGCTTTCACGGCCGCGGCGGGCATTGCGTACTTCATCGTTACCCACTCCGCCCGCAGCGACGTCAGGGTCGCGACTGCGCGGGATTAAATCCTTCCCAAAGGAGGAGGGAGGGGCGGAGTCGTCGTGGTCGCTTTGTCTCCCGGCGGCATCATCTGCCCTTTCAACTGCTCGATTTGCTCGCGCAAAAGCCTCACCTCTCGCAGCAGGTGATGAATTTCGGACTCCTCCTTCAAGTGCGCTTTCCCGGGAAAGAAACTGGAAACATACGCGGTAAAGGTGCCGAAGAAACTGAGTCCGAAAATCACCAGAGCCACCGCCACGATCCGGCCTCCCGCAGTGACGGGATAGTGATCCCCATAGCCGATCGTCGTAATCGTGGCAAATGCCCACCAGAGGGCGTCGCCGGCGGAATTGATGTTGGCCGCCGGCGCGCCTCGCTCGAACTCGTAGGCCGCCACCGTGGCAAAAAGCACCGCCACCAGCGAGATCAACCCCACCATGACAAAGGTGCCGCTGGCCCGATCCGAGCGCAGTTTGTCGCCCACGGTCCGAAACGAGCGCAACGCCCGCAAAATCCGCAGCACCCGGAAGACCCGTCCCCAGCGCAGCCACGGTGTCATCGGAATACTCGACAACAGATCGATCCACCCGACCCGCCAGAACCAACGGGGCGATGGCGCGATCCAGAGATGAACCACAAAATCCATCAGGAAAATCCCGCACACCACATCGTCGATTCGGGCCAGCAATGTGGCCGTGCCCGGTTCGAGTGGGAGAAACAATTCCGCGCAGAGCGTGCCGAGGGAAAAAAACGACAGCACCAGGACCAGCAGTTCAAGGTAGATGATACGTCCATTCTGACGGGCAACCTCGCGCGGGCTGATGCTCATGGGCGGGGGATTGAATCCGGTTGCGTCGTTTTTCGAAGCTCGCAACTGGGCAAAGTCGAGTGCTCGCACGCGAGGCAAAGCGCTTCGATCTCGTGCCGGGCAAGCCGTCGGAATGCCACCTCCACTTTCCCAAAATCTTTGCCGAGCACAACCGCGGCAACCGTGCGAAGCGCCTCCTCTCCCGTCGCAAAATATTTCTTCACCGCTCGCAGTCCGCAGACGAGGTAAAGATGCAGGGGAGCAATAATGGCAGGACCGCTCACCCGTGAAGAAGCCCCGTCCTTCGCCTCCAAATCATGCATTAGCTGGAGGAAAGTGGCGTCCATCAAAAAAGTCACCGTCTCATGTCGCCCCAGCGGTGTTCCGCACGGCTCGTCAGCCAGCAGAGGCACCCAGCACTCTTTCATGGCGGGAATCCGGGCGGCCAACACGGCGAGCGTGTCCTTTTCCATCCGGCCAGCATGACACAAGCGGCGCGGCATCGCGGCGCATGGATTGCTGAATACTGGGCATTTGTTGGTGCACCACGCCGACGGTATGCCTCGATCACCCCCCACCCCGTACCCGCCGCAAAATTTTCGACCGTATTTCGCCGATTCGCGCCTTCATCGCGCAACCGCTGCACAGCGAATCGCAATCGCTGCGCAGCCCCGCCCACGTGCATGTGTTACGCTGGAAGCATGAAGCCGCATTCAATTCCAATCGAGCCGTCCGAATCCGAAATCCAGCACGCGGCTTACCACTTGTGGCTCGAGGAGGGGCGGCCGGCAAATCGTGATCTCGATATCTGGCTCGCCGCCAGGGAGCGGCTCAAGCACCGCATCCCGCCGATGGCTCTCCCCGCTGCTCCGCCAAGATCTGCACATCCTTCGCCAAGCGATGCGCAGGCCGGAGGCCGGCGACGCCGATAACCTATCCAAGACATTCCACGCCATGTCCGTCATTCCCTTCACTCTCTTTGTCAGCCTGCTGCTCGCCGGGCTTTTCATCCTGCTGTTCGCCCGCGACCAGCGCCTGCGCCGCTTTGCCAGCCCGGAAAGCGATTCGCTCCTGCCGCTGACCGGCGAAAAATCGCACGAGGTTGTCCCGCCGCAATCTTCCTCCGCCCACGACGAGGACCATCACCATCACGATCATGACGACCACGATCATGATCACGGCCACGACCATTCGCACGCCGACGGTTCTTCGTGCGGCTGCCGCAACGGCACGCGCCCGCCCTGCGTCGGTTGCTTAAAACGCACCTCGCCCAGCACGACTGGTTCTCTTTCCCGCTAAAAATCCACGCATCTCATGTCCTCCGGTAAAAAGATCACCATTGAATTCAACGACCAGGTCGTCCGGCAATTCATGCTCGCGTCGCTCATCTGGGGCGTCGTCGGCATGCTCGTCGGCGTGCTCATCGCGACCCAGCTCAACTACTGGCAGGCGAATTTCGGCAAGGCCTGGCTGAGCTTCGGCCGCCTGCGCCCGCTGCACACGAACGCCGTCATCTTCGCCTTCGTCGGCAACATGATGTTCGCGGGCATCTACTATTCCACGCAACGCCTCGTAAAGGCGCGCCTCGCGAGCGATTTTCTTTCGTCCGTCCATTTCTGGGGCTGGCAGCTGATCATCGTCGCCGCGGCCATCACGCTCCCGCTCGGCCTCACCCGCGGCAAGGAATACGCCGAACTGATCTGGCCCATCAACATCGCCGTAACTGCGATCTGGGTCGTGTTTGCCGTGAACTTTTTTTGGACGCTCGCGCGCCGCCACGAAAAATCCCTCTACGTCGCGATTTGGTTTTACATCGGCACCATCCTCACCGTGGCGATGCTCTACATCGTCAACCACCTCTCAATTCCCACCTCGTGGCTCCACAGCTACCCGGTGTTCGGCGGCGTGCAGGACGCGCTCGTACAATGGTGGTACGGGCACAACGCCGTGGCGTTCTTCCTCACCACCCCGATCCTGGGCATCATGTATTACTTCGTGCCGAAGGCCGCGGAGCGTCCCGTGTACTCGTATCGCCTTTCGGTCATTCATTTCTGGTCGCTCGTTTTCCTCTACATCTGGGCCGGCCCTCACCACCTGCTGAACAGCGCGCTCCCGAACTGGCTGCAATTGCTCGGCACCACCTTCTCGCTGATGCTTTGGGCTCCCTCGTGGGGCGGCATGCTCAACGGCCTGCTCACCCTGCGCGGCGCGTGGGGCAGGCTGCGCACCGATCCGGTGATCAAGTTTTTCGCCGCGGGCATCACCTTCTACGGCATGGCGACCTTCGAGGGACCGCTGCTGTCGATCAAGTCGGTCAACGCGCTCGCGCACTACACCGACTGGATCATCGCCCACGTCCACGCCGGCGCCCTCGGCTGGAACGGTTTCATGGCTGCCGGCATGTTCTACTGGCTCGTGCCGCGTCTTTGGAATCGTCCGCTGCACTCGCAGTCGCTCGCCAATCTGCACTTCTGGCTCGGGCTCACCGGCATCCTGCTCTACGTGTCCGCGATGTGGGCGTCGGGCATCAGCCAGGGCTTGATGGTCAACGCCACCGCGGAAAACGGCACGATCCTCAAGTACCCGAATTTCATCGAGACGCTCAACGTGATCCGTCCGCTGATGCTGCTGCGCGTCGTCGGCGGCGGCCTCTACCTTACAGGTTTCCTCATCATGGGCTATAATGTCTGGCGCAGCATTCGTTCCGCCAACGCCGTGAATGGCTCAATGGAGGTGTTCGTCGAAACTCCCGGGGCCCGCGAACACCTCGGCGTCCGCGGCACGGTGTTCAATGCCCCGGTCGTCTATACTTCACTCGGCCTGCTCGGCGCCTGCACCTGGATGTTCACCACGGGCTGGCTGAACATCCTCGGCATGATCGCCACGATGTTCTGCGTGCTGCTCGCGATCGGTCACTACGAAACCCGCGGCACCCAGTGGGGCGAATGGTACGATCGCCTCCTGGTCAACGCGCTCCCGTTTTCCGTGCTCACCTTCCTCGCCGTGGTCGTCGGCGGACTGATCCAGATCATCCCCATGATCACCATCGATCGCACGATGCAAACCGAGGACCGCGTGGCCCGCGTGTATACGCCGCTGGAGCTGGCAGGTCGCGACCTCTATGTGCGCGAGGGCTGCTACAACTGTCATTCGCAAATGATCCGCACCCTGGTGCCCGACGTCATGCGCTACGGCGACTATTCACGACTCGGCGAATCGCTCTGGGACCATCCGTTCCAGTGGGGTTCGAAACGCACCGGACCGGACCTCGCGCGCGTCGGCGGCAAATACAATCACGCGTGGCACTACGATCACCTGGAAAATCCGCGCAACATCTCGCTCGGCTCCAACATGCCGTCCTATACCTGGCTCAAGGACAACCCCACCGACTACGCGTCGCTAACCTCGAAGATCCGCGTGCAACGCATGCTCGGCGTGCCATTCCCGGCCTGGTCGCCCGCGATGATTGACTCCATCGCCAGGGAACAGGCGAAAGGCATCGCGAAGGAATTGCGCGAACAAGGCCGCTACGTCGACGCCGACCATGAGGTTGTCGCCCTCATCGCCTACCTCCAAAGCCTCGGCAAAAAATGGGAACCCACGGGCGCAAACACACAGGTCACAAGTGTGAAGTAACCAGTTCCAAGGGGTTGCGCGCAAATCTCAAAATCCAAAACGCCAAAGGCAAAAAAATCCCGCCCGCTTCTCCGTCCCATTCTTCAATCCTGTTACTTGAAACTTAATCCTTAATCCTTCTCCCACCATGCTCCGCCGCATCATCTACGAAGACTGGCAGCTTATTTTCCCAATCGTCGCGCTCGCCGTGGCCTCGCTCATCTACGTCGCCAGCGCGTGGCGCGCCTTCCACATGAAACCGTCGCAGGCCGATCGTCTCGCACGCCTGCCGTTCGAAAAAAACTGACGCCATGCCACCCACCACCCCTCCGCCCGACGATTCCGACACGAAAATCCGGACGCACGTTTTCGACGGCATCCGGGAGTACGACAACCGCCTGCCGAACTGGTGGCTCTACACGCTGTACGGCACCATCGCGTTCTCCATCGTGTACTGGTTCGTGTACGTCACCGCCGGCCTCGCCCCCAGCGACGGCGCAAACACCGACGAGGCCATGACGCACATTGCCGCCGTCAAGATGGCCAGCTCCATCGATGTCTCCAGCGACGAGAAACTCTGGGCCATCGGCAATAACGCCGTGTTTGTCGACGCCGGCCGGCAGACGTTCAATTCGCTCTGCGTCGCCTGCCACCTGCCGAGCATGCGCGGTAAATCTGAAAACCCCACCGCCGTCGGCCCCGACCTCACCGACACCGCCTGGCTCCACGGTGGCACGCCCAAGGAAATCTATCGCACTGTTTCCACCGGCGTGACCGCCAAAGGCATGCCCTCGTGGGAGCCCGTCCTCGGCCAAAAGAAAACCGCCGAGGTCGTCGCCTACATTCTCAGCAAACACCGCGCCGGCGAAGCGATCACCGTGCAACCCTCCAACTAGATCACCTTCCACGATTTCTATGCCTACAAAAAACAACACCCCCGTAACTGTCATCCTGAGTGCAACGAAGGATCCATGGGCTCAAGCGCACGCCAACCCGTGGACTCTTCACTTCGCTCAGAGTGAGGCGAAGAAGCTCGGATGGCGCCACGACATCAACCCGCGCAACCAGCACGCGTGCGTCGGCTCGAACAACTGCGTGTTCGGTTGCCCC
>JBEHXD010000044.1:0-17921 GCA_048498875.1 Verrucomicrobiota bacterium | reverse complement strand
ACGACGGCGCCGCAGATCATCAATCACTACAACCTGTTCCGATCCTTTCCATGACGAAACGTCTGATAGACTCCATAGACACCTGCGGCGACCTGTAAGAATCCACCGAGATACCCTCCCCCGGCCAGGGCCATGAGCATGCCCTTGATCCCGCCATAATAGGCTCCCACCGCGACATTATACATGGTCGCCAGGATGGGGCCAACGACCGGTATCACGGACAGGACGACAGAAATAATGGTGTGTTTGAATTTATTCCAAAGCTTGCTGAGCCAGGACTGGCCCATGTAGTCCCAATGGTTGACCCCATCATTGGCGCAAAATCCGTAAAGATTGAGTCCGCCTTTTTCCCCGATGGGATCGCGATTGATGAACCGGCCGAGTGTGGCTGAGTAATATCTGAATCCGTAATTGATCAGGCCGGATTCATCATCCTGCCACTTGGTGGAAAACCGGAAGGGATTGAGCTTCGCGTAGACGCCATCAGCCCGGAGCAATTCGCCGAAGCTATTGTACTCATAGGCGGCCTCGGTCACTCCGCTGCCCACATTGATCAGGGCAGCGATGTTGCCATTACCATCGTAGGCAGCCGCCAGGGTCTTTCCGGCAGCCAGATCGTCGATCTGCAACAGTGCACCCACGCCGCCTGCCGCTGTCGGTGTGCCCAGCACATCCAGGCCCCAGGTAAAGAGGCGCTGAAGTGCGCCGCCGGAATCGGTTTCGGCAATCAGGTTGTAACCGTCGTAGAGATAGCGCCGGGTGACATCGCTGCCGAGCGTGGTGTTGACTGAACGCTTTTCCACGCGCCGCCCCTGGTAATCGTACGAAAAATAAAGGATGCGGTTGGGCAGGCCCGCGGCTTGGGCGGCAGTATCGGTAGTCATCCGCACGAGACGGTTCTCGGCATCGTAACTGTAGATCCACATGCCGTCGCCGGTCATGTTGCCGTCGGCATCGTAGGTGAAGGTCTGCCACGATCGGGGAACGAAGTAGGTTTTACTGTCGATCTTGATCTGGTCCAGTCCACCCGAGGCGCCGGCAACCACGCCGTAAATATTCGCCGTGCCCTGGACCGGCCCGGTGGAATTGGCCGGCACAATTTCCGTACCCCAAGCCCGGCCATTTTTAGCGGTGGACGGAGCACCCGCCACGTTGACGGTGGCATTAGCGGCGGCGGTGCCGTTTACCCGAACGGTGTTATTCTCCCGGCCGTTGTATTGGTTGAGGTTGTTAGTGGAATATTCGTTGTCCCCGGTCGCCGAACTGCCGGTGGAACCGGCGGTCTTGCGGTTGCCCATGGAATCGTAACGAAACTCATAGCGACGACCGGGCAGCTCCGCACTGGCAGTGGGAGCAGTGCCGACAGCGGGCGGAGTGTCGCCACCATACTGTGCGGAGGTTTCAAGTTCACCCCGTGCATTGTAGGTATAGGCTTGGAAGGTATTGTTATAGCTGCTGGTCGCATAGTCGGCAAAGGCCGAGCCACTTTGTTTGGCGGTGTAGCGCTGCCCCATGGCGTTATAGTTATAGTCGTAACGGGAGACGGGAGAACCATTCCAGGATGCCTGGATATTGGTTATCAAATCGCGCTGGAGCTCGTAGCCTCGCGAAACGGTGAAGGACCCCATCGTGTAACCGGCCAGCAAACGGGTGCCCGCCTGGTATGAATAAACATAATCGCGGGCGGAACCGGAAGTGACGCGCGTATTTACTCCGACAAAGCGAGCAAGGTTGGAAGTGGCATAGGAAATGTGCTGGTCGCGGGAAGTGTTGCCGGCGACGCCAAGATCATAACCGGTGTAGCGGCCTTTCACGAAACCCGAGGTGTACGGACCGTAGGTTCCGCCTATGCTGGTGCTTCCGTCGTAAGTACGGGTGACCACACGGGAGGCGTAGAAAGAGGCATCGAGCGTCTCACTATCCTGCCGCCAGGGAGATGAGGCGTTATAACCGAAGGCACGCGAACCGGTGCCATCCACCACCGTGGCGATCTGACCAAGCCGGGTGTAGGTGTAGGTAACATTGGGGGTCTTGATTGATTCCGCCTGATCGTTGTAGGTCTGGCTCAGAAGTTCACCGGTGTTGTCATCATAGGTGTAACTCGTGGTAACCGGAACAGAACCATTGCTCGCCAACCCCCGAGCCCATTTGCGGGTGGAAGTCTGTCCACGGGAATTATAGTCGAATTCGGTGACCTGGGTCGCTGCATCCGTTTTTTTCCACAGGAGACCGGTCGCGGGATCGAAGGTCCATGTCGTGGTGTCCGCCACACCCACCGATGGCCAGGTATCGGATTCACCCGACGGCGCATTTCGGTAGGTATTTACCGACGTACGTTCCCCCGTGACGGCATCGTAACCGTATGAGAACGGATAGCTGGCTCCGCCCCACTGCTTCGTCAGCTGGCCCCGCTGATCATAAGCAAAATGAGTCTTTTGGCCGTTCGCATCCTGAACCCATTGTTTGCGCGCCATGGCGTCATATGAGATCAATGACACCTGGGTGTTGGTCGCATCGACTATGGACTCTACCAGGGCAGTGCCATACTTGTAGGTGGTCGTTGTCGTATTATTGCGCCAATCCGTATTCTTCCATGCGCGCTGAAGCGCATCGTACTGCGCGGATGAAGTCAGTCCATCATGACTGGTAACCGACGTGGACAGCCCGTTGACAATGGTTTCCACCTGACTGTTCGTCATGCCCGGCCGTGATACGGTCTTGGTCACGGTCGCCGTTGTCCGATTGATATCGATGGTACTGACCGTGACATTGCCTTCGGCATCCGTCTCCTGAATTTCCTCGATGCGATTGCCGGTATATCCAGTAAGCCTCTTCCGGGTGATCGAATTCGTTTTGATCGTCCCATCATTGGCGGTGGGATAAATCCTGGCTTCCTGCCGCAGCCACCACTCGCTGTTGTAGAGTTCGTACGATTGATCCCCTTCGCTGATCCGATCGTTCGATGCGTTAACCAAACCATTGTCACCGATGTCGAGGCCGCTGCGAAACAGCGCTCCCATGGCGTCGTATTGGTAAACGACCGGTGCAAGTCCCGTTCGGTTGGATTTAATCAAACGTCCGGTTCCCGCTTCATAACCATTGCTTTCAACATAGGCCGCCTGCGACGTGGGACCAAAGCCCGGTCGGGTGCTGGATGTGGCCCGGCCAATCCAGTCGGTGGACTTTTTCTGCCAGCGCAGGGATTTCGAACTGCCATAATTGACCTGTGCGGTCTGCCGGCCGTCAGACTCGATGACATAGGAATAATATTCGGCGATGGCCGCCGATCCATCAACATGATCGGTTTTACCATCCGCCATGGCGTATTCGGTTCGTGTACCTCCGTCAGGATAAGTGATGGTATGGCTTCTACCCGCCACGTCATAGGTGTGGGTGATTGCAGCCATGCCGGCAGGCAGTTCTTCCGTCGCCCGCCCTGCATCATCGTAGCTGTGCGAAGAATAGATGGTTTCAGCCGTACCCGCCGCACTGAGCGTTTCAGTCAATACATGGTCCGACGCATCGTAAGTAAAGGTGGTGATCGGGCCGGAGGTCTTGGTCACCGTCAAGGGCCGACCCGCGGCGTCATAAGTGTAGCTGACGGTAACCCCGGACTCATCGGTTTCATCGGTTTTACGGTCGGCACTATAGTTTGCCGAATACAGCGTGCCGTTACTGGCCGCTCTGCTTTTTAACAGACCGGAGAGATTGTAAGTGTAGTTAGTCCAACCAACGAGATTCCATGCACCGGACGACCACACGTATTTTTCAGTGCGGACCACATAGGCATACGCGTCACGTTGGGTGATTTCCAGGGTGGATTTGCCATTGATGAGATATAGTGGATCAAGCGGGTAACCTGAATAACTCGAATACAAGGTAGCCCCTCCGCCCGGATTGGCCTGCGTACCGGTGAAAACGAAAGCCCGCGATGCGGGTCCACTGTCGAGTCCACTGTTGGCCGAGGCCGTGAAAGCAGTACCGTTCCAGGTGCCGCGCTGGTAAGCAAACGACTGCTTGGCTCCATCCGGCCCCACGCGGGAATGAACCAACATGCGGTAGAAGTCATCAGTCGAGCCCACGCTTTCCGCAAAGGATTTCGTGGTGGTGACCAAGGTGGACGACGCATCGGCATAATCAGTCCGGGTGGCGTTCACCACGATGAGTCCGGTGTGCGTGCTAAATCCGGCAAAAGGAGTTTCATCGGCATAACTGGTGGTTGATTTGGCCACAGTCGTGCCATTAACCTTTGTCTCCGTGCTGCTGATACGGGTCGGAAATCCCCAGGGGTCGCTCGAATAGGCGAGATCGGTGGTCACTCCCGTGTGCACCGGGAAACCGGCCGGCACGCCAACATCGGAATTTTTAAATGGTCCGTGAATCGTTTTTACCCGTCCCCCGGCGGGATCGTATTCGAAACCCTGCCAGTTTCCGGCAGTCGTGCTGGTGGTCTTAATCTTGCCGTAAGCGAGCGATTGATTGTCGGCGGAATAATAATCGAAAGTGGTGGTATTTTGATTGGTGGAGCCGGTAACCTGCGTTCCGATCTCCTCACCAAATACCAAAGTGGAAAAAGTGCGGGAGGCCGTACTGGCGACTGTATCGGCATCATTTTTGATCGTGGTCGTTTCGGTGTTTCCACTCCGGGCCTGGATCGTTTTCACCAAAGCCGTGGTCCCGGTGTGCCAGTCTTCCACCGTGTAGGTAAAGCTGGGCGTGGTGCCGGTGCGACTCAGTTTGGTGCTGAGGGTACGAACCACCGGCAGTCCCGCGGAGGTGGGAGTCGCCAAATCGCGCAGATCATTGGAAATAATCACCCCGGCCGCATCCGTCGCCTGCGGTTGAACGAAAAACCAGGAAAAAGGATCGCCGCTGAACGAGTAGCAACCATTACCATCGACACCTGCGGAGCGCTGCGAGGGATGGTAACATTTGAGCTCAATGGTCCCGGAATTGAGTGCGCCCACGATATCAACGCAGACCTGGGGAGCAATAACCTGGCGCAACACATTATTGTTGGCCACGTCCCCGATCAACTGCACGTCGGTCGAGGCAACGTCACCCAGGAGATTCGTGCGGGTGAAGACGCTCGCCAGCGAAGCGCTGGTCAGTGCTGAATTGAACGCGAGGGAGCCCGCGGGATTCCCATTGGTCAGGCTGCCGAGAGACAACTGCCAGAGTGTTTTTTCCGCATTGAGCGGAGTGGCCATCCCCGCACGCAACCCGGGATCCCCCAGGACCCGGCGCAACATAACGCTGCAATAGACCGTTGAATAACGCGCGTAGGGATTGGTACTCAGCGAAACGTTGTTCCACTGCACCCCATTCATCACCACAGTAAACCCTTCCGGGATGTAAGCCTTCAGGTAAAAGCCGAAGGCTCCGGTCGGTGCTGCCGGAGGCGGAGCCGGATCCTGCGCGTTATCGATCGCGATGGCGACCTGGTATGACTTGCCGGGAATCAACCGGGCATTCAGCTGCGGCGTGGTGCCAGCCCCACCACCGGATGGACGACTGGCGGTAATGGAAGAAGGATTGCCTTCGCCATAACAGGTAACCTGAGCCGTGGCCGCGGAAGCATAGCTGTTCCAGATGACGGTCCCCCTGAAGGAAACCAGCACATCACCTGATTCGTCCACTTGTTGTGCAAGCCCGGCGATGCGGATGAAAGCAAAGGCAAAGAGAGCAAATAATCTTTTCATGTTTATTTTTTCCGGGACTTGATGCGTTCAGCTTTGCTGTCTTCTTCCGCGTAGCGCGCCAGCGCCTGCTGGGCCATGAGGTTATCAGGTACTTCGTGCAGCGCTTTGACGTAGGTTTTGCGCGCACTGGCTGCATCACCGAGGAGAAGGTCATACACTTGGGCCATCTGGAGAAGCAGCTCCGCGCGATCGCCAGCCGATGCCGCCGCACCCTTTTGTTTAAGGGCATGGGCATACATCTTGATGACGGCTTGGGCCGCGCGGCGGGATCCCTCGTAATCACCGCTCGCTTTAAAAGCATGCGCCATATCAGTCAGCTCTGCGGCAGACTGAAGATACCAGGTCACCGTGCCTCTTTTGCCGGTATTGCGTTCGCTCAACAACTCGGTGGCGTTCTCGACGTCGTCGCGCTCAATTTTGGCGATGGCCTCGTCACGTGTTCTAATCCGCTGTGTCTGTTTGTCGTCAGCGCGCAGATCGGCGGACATATAACCAAGGCAGAATAAAATCAAACTGTAGGGGAGAAGTCGTTTCATGGGGATCAAAGGGGATTGGTGACCTTGAGCAAAACGGTGGTGTTGGCGGTATCGATGGTTCCCGCCTGTCCGGCGCCAGGATGCGGGTCAAACACATCCGGCAGAGTGTCGCCATCGGTATCAGCAATGCTGCTACCGCTCACGTTGAGGAGAATCGTGGTGGAGTACGTTCCGTTGACATCGGTAAATCCAATCACGACATAGTATCTGCCGTTAACAGTCGGCGTCCCGGAAATCGCCCCCGTGCTGGTATTGATGCTTAGCCCGGAAGGCAGCCCGGTCGCACTATAGGTACCCTGGCCGTTGCCTCCGGAAATTTGGTAGTTGAAAGCAGAGCCGCTCACTGCAGCGGCCGCTCCGGGACTTGTGATGCTGGTCAGAAAGGCATTAAACAAACCGCCGGCGGTGACGGAGAATCCCGGCTCCAGCCTGATCAGCCGTTTCGCCTGGTAGGTGATATTCATGGGGCTCGTGATCGCCACCGGCCCATTGGTGATAATCGTGTCGGCGGTGATCGAGGTCGCGGGATTACGCACTGAAATGTATCCATATTTGGCCGGAGGCATCTGCCAGTTGCTCCAGGCCCCGGACCAATCCATCGTCGCACCGGTGTAGTCCACGTCGTTCGCAGGCCCTCCCCGGAACGCACCCATGATCCGCACCACGATCGTCGAACCACCGTTGCCCGCCGTGATCGGAATCGTCCGGTTTACGGTCGAACCGGTGGTGACATCGTAGCAAAACCCCGTCCAGGTAACCCCGGCGTCGAGCGAATACTCCGCATAGAAATAGGCGACCTGTTCTCCGCTGCCCCCCTGATCGGTGCTGGCCGAGCAGGGAACACTGAAGTTCTGGCCCGCCACCACAATTGCCGGTAGCGACATCGTCAGGGTACGCGTTACGGCCCACCCGGAACCGGTGAGAACGGTAGCTGCGAGGAGCATCAGAATGAATCGGGAGATTTTCATAAAGAGAGGGACTGAGACAAAAATACGATCAGGATAAGGGGAGGCTGCCTTCAACCCGCCCCGCCCTGCGCAGTGCACCTATCGGTTCGTTCGACTTGACGGGATGAACCGATATTTCCAGCCGGCACTGCGGAACTAGGGTTAAAAGGGAGATTGAATTCATCTCACGGGATCTTTTCGAGTTTCTGGACGCGCTGACGGAGCTCCGCATTTTCCTTCTCGATGCGAATCAGGTGCAGGGTGAGCTCTTCGATTTTCCCGAGGAGCTTTGACTGCATATCGCCAACGCTGACGCCGTGCTCGGCCACATCCGCGGCGGAGGGAATTCCGGGGAGATGCTTGTGCGCCTTGATGTGCGCCTCGACTTCGCTCAACGGCGCGAGGCGATAGTCCTGATCGAACACGTAATCGGACCAGCCACTCGTATCAACGACCACCCCTTGAGTGTGAATGGTGCCATTAACCGCGAGTTTATACGTTCCGGGATTCATCGTACCAATCCCGACATTGCCATTGTTGGCGATATACAGGCGATTGCTCCAGGTTATTGGATTTACTCCTCCACTGGTCGTATCGAACTGAATCGTTCCGTTCATCTGGTCGATCCGGGTAGCCTGGCTACCCCACCCTGCCGTACTGACGTAATTCCAAGCCCCCGTACTGTAAGTCGCATTCGACGTCCAATAAGTGTCGTACCCCGTGGTCATGCCGAAACGCGTGTAAGGCGTCGTGTCGATACTGGTACGTCCCATACTTAGCTCCACGTTCTCTCCCGTCAGTTGAAGTTTGGATGCAGGTGTCGTCGTACCGATGCCCACATTGCCTCCGGCGGATTGGAGTGCTATGTTCTGGACTGCACCTCCGTTGACGTACGCCTGGATGAGACCGACATTGTTTGTGGTGTCATAGGCCACCGCCAAACGTTTGTTCCCGTCTGTACCGCCGACAAACAGTTGCGACAGGCTGTAATCGGTGGCGACCGCACCGTCGCGTTGAACATGAAGCTTTGCAGCCGGGGCGGCCGGCCCGATTCCAACATAGCCAAAAAATGAGGCTGAACCGTTGGCAAATTCCGCTTGGGGGACCGTGGAAAATCCCAGTTTCAGCTTATTGTCGTTGTCATGGGTCCATTCCCACCACGTATCGGCCCAAGTCCCTACACTCCTGATCAAATATAACTGGGATTTCGTCGCGCTGGCGGTGATGCTGGCCAAATTGGTGCCCGCGGCGGCTGAGGCTGCGCTGCCGGCCGAGATATTTCCAACTGCTGCCAGTTTCGCATAGGGGGTTGCAGTTCCCACGCCAACATTGCCGGCCGAGGTCAGGGACATCGCTTCCGCTCCGTTCGAAAACAATTTCAAGCGGTACGGATCGGTGCCGGTGCCGGCTCCCGCAGCAGATATACCATACAAATTTGTCCCGCTGTTTTCAAAAAGAGCGATTACCTTGCCCAGGGTGGGTCCGAATGAGAGCGCGTAATTGGGAGTGGTTGTACCGATACCGACGTTGCCACCCTCCGCCTGCAGCGCCAAAGGAAGCGCCCCCGTAAAGGCCTGGTTATTACCTTGGATCACCGGCACACCCACGCGGGAACCGAGCCAGACAAAACTATCCCCGCCGGACGAACTTCCAATCCGGGTGCCGTAGAATCCGGTGCTGGCGAGAAATTTAGTGGTCCCCAATACATCCAATTTTGCCGCCGGGGCCGCCACACCGATGCCAACGTTACCATTCAAAATGGTGTACCCGGTGCCACTCGGCGTGAGGGTGATATTTTGGTTGGTTCCACCCGCCGTAAAATTCAAAGCAGAGGGTCCGCCAAACGCGCCGGTGGTGTTCGTGATGCCACTGGTCGCGGTAAACGCGCCCGCAACAGTGAGTGGTCCCGCCGCGCTGATCAGGCCAGTGGTATCATTGCCCGTGAGTGTGGCATTGGTGTTGGTACCCAATTTGATCACGCCGGTTTGGGGCGTGAAGGTCAGGCCGGCCGTCGTGCCATCGGCACGGTAGAGACTCAGCTGATGCGCGCTGTCCAGGCGCATCGCCGCGATGTTGGCATTGTGGACAAAAAGCCAGGACGCCGGGCTGCGATTGATGCTGAAACTCAGGGTATCGACCGCATTGTCGAGATAAAGCAACGCCGCGCCATAGGACGTACTTTGCGTACCGAAGGTAAAGGTATTGCTGTCACTATCGATCGCACCAACCACGTTCAGTGCGCCAGTGACATTGAGTTTACCGGCCGCCGCGCCACCGGTGATGGTCACATTACCGGCGAGATTTTGGTCGGCACGAAGCCAGCCCGCGAACAGGACAAAACCAAAGCAGAAATAACCGATTTTTTTCATAAAAGAAAAATTCAGATTTTTTAACCACTGATTTTCACTGACGGACACTGATGATTCGAGAACGGCGGAAGGAGAAAGCAATCATCAGTGAGCGATTCGGGTGAGGAAAAAGAAAGGCGTTTGAATTTCATCAGCGTGGATCCGTGGCCAAAACTCCAGACTTAGCGCGCTGCCCCTTTGAGTGCGCTCACTTGTTCTCGCAGCGCGGCGATTTCATCCTGCTGGGCACTCATGCGCTTTTCCTGGGCGATTAAGTGCAACGTGAGCTCCTCCACTTTCGCCAGCAGCTTCGACTGCATGTCGCCGAGACTCACGCCCTTTTCCGCCACTTCTGCCGCGGACGGAATGCCGGGAAGATGCTTCTCGGCTTTGATGTGCGCCTCCACTTCACTCAGTGGCGCGAGGCGGTAATCCTTGTCGAAGACATAGTCGGACCAGCCGGTTTCGACCACGACGGCGGTGGCGTGGATCTGGCCCAGAACCGAGAGCTTGTACGATCCTACATTCGCGGTGCCAATGCCCACATTTCCGGAAACGATCATGTCATTCCCGGACAGATACATTGGGTTGTAGCGGGTTCCGGTCGCGGTCTCGGTGGTGAACCAGATTCCCGCCCCCTCATCAAAGCGGATCATCTGGCCCGACAAGCCGGTATTTACCCGGGGAAATCCCGTGCCGCTGTTGCGCATATTCCGGGCGATGCCGGCCCCTGTCCACGTCACACCGGGTTCGCTGACCCAGGAATACAACGCAGCGTCGCCCGTGCCACCGCCGTTGTTCGCCGCGAGTAATTGCTGCATTTCGTAGTCACCGTGGACCGAATTATGCAGGAAGCTTCCATCAGTGAGGTGTAGAGTACCGCCCACATCCAGCTTGGCAGATGAAGGCGATGTTCCAATGCCAACGCTACCAGCAAAAAAGTTTTTCGCCGTGGCGTTAGATTGATATAGTCCATATTTATTTCCAACAGTCGCGGGTCCATCCAAGTTATCGATGTAGACACCATACGAGTTTTGAATCGTGCCGGTTCCGGCTGAATAGGAACCTACACGTGCCAACAAACCGTACTGCAAATTTAACGCTCCTAGAAAACTGGCATCGTTCACAAAGTTTTCGATATCGAGTCCTATCCTGTAACCACTGTCCGTCACGCCAGCAGCAATGGGAAGATTGTAAGAATAAAAACCTAGATTACGGGTGTAGTTGGTTCCGTTGGTGGCAACGCTGGGATAGTTGGTCACTACGCTCACGGTTTCGTTCCCCAATTGGCCGCCGACAACCTGGAGTTTTGTCGTGGGTGCTTGCGTGCCGATACCGACATTGCCGGAACTCGCAAGCGTCATGGCAACAACGCCGTTTTTGTTAGTATCAGCGTAGAGACCGGTGAGATCATTGGTATTGTTCACCACAAAACCCAACGACCCTCCACCAGCGGTGTTACCAGCGACGATGTAGTTGGCGCCATTATTACCGAACTGAAGGTGATCCCAGGCGAAATGGCCCCGATAGCTATCGCCAGTATTATAACGGGCAATGAACGCCTTCGACCCATCGACCAAAACGTTTCCCGCGACGTGAAGTTTGTCTGCTGGGATCGTCGTGCCGACGCCGACGTTGCCGTTACTATTCACATTAACATAAGTTGCGCCTGAAGAAACCATCGTCGTCCCATAAACCCCGGCTGTACGATCATAGGTTAATAAATAACCTACTCCGGACGAGACGCCGATTTCAGCACCTAAGCCACTTCCCGTGTTGTACCATCCCTTAAATCGGCCTTGTCCTGACTCTACTTGCAAATCTCCTCCTGCCACAGTCAGCCTGGTCCCCGGTATCTGTGTGCCGATGCCCACGTTGCCAGTTGAGCCTTGCGCAAAAAGTCGTGTATTGGAACCCGTTTGCAGCGCGACGTTATTCCATCCATTCAAGACAAACGTACCCGAATTATCCGTTAGCAGCGTACTCAGGATTGACGGAGTTCCGGTGTTTCGAATCTGAACGACACCCGTGCCCGTCGGCGTAAGGGTAATATTTTGATTCGTACCGCCTGCGCCCAAGTTGAGTCCCGTCGCTCCACCGGTGAACGTACCGTTGGTATTCGTTATGCCGCTGGAAGCTGTCAAGGCACCGGCTACCGTCACACCGCCGGCCGCAGTGATAACGCCCGTGGTGTCGTTGGCGGTGAGAGTCGCACTCGCGTTGGTGCCGAGTTTGATCAAGCCGGTCTGGGGCGTAAAAGTCAGCCCGGCAGTCGTGCCGTCGGAGCGAAACAGGAGCAGCTGATGCGCATTATCGAGGCGCATGGCATTCACAAAGGGTCCGCCACTCGGGCCATTCGACCAGAGCCAGGATGCCGCCGAGCGATTCACCAGTGATTTGAATGAATCAATGCCTCCCGTCGTCGGAATGGAATTATCGGTATAAGTGAATACGACACCGGGAACCGTGGTGTTCGTGGCGCTTTGTGTGCCGAAACTCACGCTGTTGCCGTCCGTGTCGATCGTGCCGGTGGCCGTGATGTTACCGGTCACATTGAGATCGGCGCCGATGACGCGTCCGAAAACCAGCAGAGTCACACCGGCAATAAAAAATTTATGCAACCGTTTACGAGGGAATGAAAGCGTGGACATGGATGAGTTGGGAAATTTTGAAAAAGTATCGCTGCTGATCAGCGTTGTTTGGCTTCAAGCGTCGCGAGCCGCTGGCGAAGGCTGGCGTTTTCCGACTGCACAGCGGTCAGCGTTTTCTCCTGGGCAATCAGGTGCAGCGTGAGCTCCTCCACTTTCGCCAAAAGCTTCGACTGCATGTCGCCGAGGCTCACGCCCTTTTCCGCCACTTCCGCCGCGGACGGAATGCCCGGCAGATGTTTTTCCGCTTTGATGTGCGCTTCCACCTCGCTCAACGGCGCGAGGCGGTAGTCTTTGTCGAATACGTAATCGGACCAGCCGGTTTCGACCACGACGGAAGTGGCGTGAATCGAGCCCAACACAGCGAGTTTATAGCTTCCTGGATTTGTCGTACCGATGCCGACGTTGCCGCCACCATACGGATTAATTATCAGATTCATGCTCGATAAAGTACCGTAGTTGTAGGCATGCAACCGCACGTAGGTTCCGTCCTCAACGGCATCAATCAAAAGCCCTTTCCGCGCAGAACCTCCGCCGTCTCCCAAGAACATCCGGCCGGTTCCGGCAATTTCCAAAGGTTCGTTGGGAGTCGCTACACCAATACCGAGATTGCCTGCGTTGGAGAAAACAAACTGTGGCGCATAGTTAATCGTGGAAGCCACTTCACTGCCCCCATTATAAGTCTGGAGGCTGTAATTTCCATAATAGTCCACGGTGGTGATCGCGCCGCCATTTTGAGAGGTTCCGCCCAACTTTGTCACTTTGTTGGGCACCGACTGCGTATTGATCGTCATATTGAAACCCACGTGAGATCCATACACTCCGGAGCCGCCGTTATATCCCATGATAATCGGTCTCACTGGATTGATGTGTAACCGATCAAGCGGCGTGATGACACCAATACCCACATTGCCGCCATTCGGATTTAGAAGCAGGGGGTAGTTTTGTGAAAGGTCGGTACGATTGGTATACTGCAACCATCCGCCGCCAGCACTGTTAACTCCGAGATCCAGGACTCCGTTGGTTTGGCTGTTTCCAAAACGGGCGGACCCCGCCGGTTGAGAGGCACCCGATGTTGCCGGATAACCACTCAAGGGGCCTCCCACTTCAAGCGTTGCCCCTGGTGCAGTTGCGCCAATGCCGATGCCGGCACCTCCGATCAGCATCGATCTGTCCGCGACATACAACTGCCCCGCCGCAGCTTCGCCGCCACTGTAGCCGCCCGATTGCAGCCCTCCGTAGAAATAGCCGTGGCCGCCGACCACGCCGCCATAGTTGGCATTCGAAACACCGTCCCAGGCACTATTGTGAACTTCGAGCCAGTTGCCGCCCCAGACCGAGTCGCCCAAAATCCACGATCCCGATTTTCCAATGTTTCCTCCCACAGTGAGCTTTTGGGGGATGGATGAAGTCCCGATGCCGACGTTGCCATTTCCCAAAACCGTGAGTCGGGCATTGGCCGCAGCCGTCCCTTTCATTCGAATCTGAAATGCCGCCCCGTCGTTGTTATACGCATTACCGACATAGCTGGTCGTCGCACTGCCGGTATCATTACCCAGGAATGTATACCATCCCTGAGCGTCAGTACCGCTGCCAATCTTTATCGCGGGCGTAGAAACCGAATCGTAAGCCACGTGAAGCGGTTTGTCCGGAATCGTGGTCCGTATTCCCACGTTGCCGTTGAATATCGTGTAGCCGGAGCCACCGGGCGTGAATGTGATGTTTCCGCCGGAGGTAAAGGTCATGACGGAGGTTGCATTGAATGCCCCGGTGGAGTTCGTCATGCTCCCAACGGTAAGTGAGCCGCCGTTGGTGGAAAAATTAACGCCGGAGGCGGAAAGAATCGCACCGGTGCTGCCGCCGAGGGTGAGCTTGCCACCT
The DNA here is from genome assembly GCA_048498875.1 of Verrucomicrobiota bacterium. GTDB lineage: Bacteria > Verrucomicrobiota > Verrucomicrobiia > Opitutales > Opitutaceae > Lacunisphaera. Next base: position 3,859 of record JBEHXD010000044.1, on the reverse strand, counting down.
CCGGTTGGATCGAGTCGCGCGCCTTCATTGGTGCCGTTGTAGAGAATGAGGTTGTTCGACAAATCCAGCTTCATCGACGGCCAGGTTGTCGGGCTCGCCGTGCCCGTGCCGTTCTCCCACAGCCATGCTCCCAATTGATTGGCGTGGAATTTCACCACCACGCCACCGGTGAGCGCGTCATCGTAATTTAGCACCAGTCCCGAAGGCGATGGTGTGTGCGTGCCCAGATAAAAATTGGGCCCTGTAATTTGATTTCCGCCACCCGAGATAATGGTCTGCGCCTGGCCTGCGACGAGGGACGCCAGAGCGAGCATGACAAAAACAGGTAGGGATAACTTTTTCATGAAGTGAAAGAGAAGTTTCGAGGGAACGGAATTGAACCACTTATTTTCACTTACGTACACTTATGGTCGACAAGGTGGGCCCGCGAATCACGCGAATGAAGGAAGGAATCGTTTACCCACGCAGCCGGTAGCGCTGAATTCGGATTGAATTTATCAGTGATCATGAGTGCGGATCAGTGGTTAAAATTCCGGAATGGTTTCTCGCGAAGGAGATGAAGGGAGCGAAGGAGCAACCGTTTCCTGATGTGCTGTGACGATCCTGCGGCCGTTTCGTTGGAAAAACGGAGCGACAAACCACGGTGCGAACCGGGAATGAATTTGCATCAACGGGAGCGTCGGAACAGGTGGCCCGCCTGCAGCGACAAGAAATTTAGCCGAGAATCAGGTGGCGAAAAATTTCGAGCAAGTGGAATTGGGATTTTCCGTATGTCATAAATCTCGGCTTGGGATTTTTAATGGGGGGAAACGCCCAGATTTTTTGCTACCCGCGAATCATGCGAATCAACGCAAATGGAATGAATCCGGAATTTTCTGAGGTTTGGCCCACTAAACACACGAAAGGGCACGAAATTGGGGCTCAGAAAAAACGAACGGATTTTGATTTCGGAAATTTGGTCACGAAAATTCACGAGGAGGCGCAAAAATTGTTCGGAAGTTTTTCGGGATTTTATTTGGCAGATCGGTGTGACTCGTGGTCGCGGGTTCTGAAAGGCCGATGAGGGCATCGGCCCCTACCGTGGGACAATCCCCAGCGGACTGACGTCCGCTGCTACATTTAGATTTCCTTTTATTGGCGTGAATTCGCGTGGTGTCAGGCTTCTCGCTTCGCTCGGAACGCGGGCGGAAGAAAGGCCGATGGGGGCATCGGCCCCTACCCTGTTTCGTGGGCAATCGTTTGCTGTCCGAGTCGTTTGACGGATGGCGGCGGACGCTTACGTTCCGCGGATGGCTTGGGACGTGCAATTCCGCGATGGCGTTTATCTGCCGCAGATCGACTGGTGGCTCGATGCGCACTTTCCCGTCGATCGCGGTTTCGTCTCACACGCGCACTTCGATCACGTCGCCGACCACAAGGAGGTACTGTGCTCCGCCGGCACGGCAAAGCTGATGCAGGCGCGGTTGCCGGGAGTTAGGCGCGAGATCATTTTGCCTTACGATGAACCGTACACCCTCGGCGACGGGTGCACGGTCCGACTTTACCCGGCCGGACACATTTTCGGCTCGGCGCAATTCCACGCCACCCACGAGCAACACGGCACGCTGCTCTACACCGGCGATTTCAAATTGCGGCAGGGATTGTCCGCGGAAAAATGTGCCACGCCACGAGCGGACACGCTCATCATGGAAACGACCTTCGGGTTGCCGCGGTACGTTTTCCCTCCGACGGAGAAGGTCGTCGCGGATATCCTTTCGTTTTGCCAGCAGGCCCTGCACGAACACGCGATCCCCGTGCTGTTCGGTTACAGTCTCGGCAAAAGTCAGGAACTGCTCCAAGCGCTCGGGCGGGCGGGATTGCCCGCAATGTTGCACCCGCAAACGCACCGGCTCACCAAAATCTATGAACAACTCGGCATGCAGTTTGCGCCTTATCGCTTGTTCGTGGCGGAGGAAGCCGGCGGACATGTGATTCTCTGCCCACCGCAGGCCGCGACCTGGACGCCCTTGCGCAAAATCGAGAACAAACGCACAGCGATGATCACGGGCTGGGCGTTGGATTCGAGTGCGATGTATCGCTATCAATGTGACGCCGCCTTCCCCCTGTCGGACCACGCCGATTATGCCGACCTGCTGACGTTTGTGGACAAGGTACAGCCAACCCGCGTGTATACGCTGCACGGATTCGCCCGGGAGTTTGCGCAGACGCTGCGCGAACGCGGCGTCGAGGCGTGGGCCGTTGGCCAGGACAATCAGCTGGAACTCGGCGCAATCGTTGCGCCGTCGCCCGGTGCGGTGGAATCAACGCCGGACTATCACCGGCAAAAATCCGCGCCGCCACTGGACCATGCGACGCGCGGCAACGCGGATGCGCTCAGCCGTTTCTCCGCGGCCGCCGAGCGCGTCGGCGCCACCTCCAGCAAACTGGAGAAAATCGAAATCCTGAAAAACTATTTCCTGGGCCTGCCAGCGGAGGCCGCCGCCCTCGCCACCGTTTATCTGACGGGGCGCGCTTTTCCCCAGGTGGATCCGCGCACCCTGAATACGGGCATCATGCTGCTCAAACGCGCGATCGTCGAAGCCGCGGACACAAGCGATGCCGTTTTTCGCAGCACGTATGGCCGGTATCGCGATTCCGGCGAAACTACGGAGTCGCTGTTCGCCGGCAGGATCCCCGAAGGAGATGCCCTGACACTGGCAGAGTTGGACGCCACTTTCGCTGCGCTCTCGACTGCAAAAGGTCCCGCGGAAAAAATGGAACTGCTTCAGCAATTGTTTGGGCGGCTCACCGCGCTGGAGGCAAAGTACGTGGTGAAAATCATCACGGGCGACCTGCGCATCGGGCTGAAGGAAGGACTCGTGGAGGAAGGCATCGCGGCCTCCACCGGAAAAACGCTGGACGAGGTGCGCGAGGCGAACCTGCTCTCGGGTAATCTCGGACTGGTCTATCGCGCGGCGGTCGCGAACGAACTCAAAGGCATTGAACTCCAGCCGTTCCATCCGCTGCAATTCATGCTGGCGAGTCCCGAGCCGACCGCGGAAGCAATCGTCGAGCGGTTGACTCCGCCGATCTGGCTGGAGGAAAAATACGACGGCATCCGCTGCCAGCTGCACAAGGTCGGCAGACGCGTGGAATTGTTTTCGCGCGATCTGCACAAAATCACGGGGCAATTCCCCGATCTGGCGGCGGGGGCCGCCGGGTTGTCCTGTGATTTCATCGCCGACGGCGAGTTGCTCGCGTGGCGCGACGGACGCGCCCTGCCCTTCGCGGAACTGCAAAAACGTCTCGGTCGCAAAGGCGACGATTTGTTTCTCGGCACAGAGATTCCCGTTTCGCTTTCGCTGTACGACCTGCTTTGGCTCGACGGCCACATTTTGCTCAAAACACCGCTGCGCGAACGTCGCCAGCACTTGGAGGCAATCATTCCGGCCAATCATGAGAAACTGCAGGTCGCGCCGATCACGCGGGTTGATTCCGCGATCGAGATCGAAGCGGCGTTTCTGCGCGCCCGGGAGCGCGGCAACGAGGGCCTGATGGCGAAGGATCCGGCGAGTTTTTATACGCCTGGGCGACGCGGACTCGCCTGGTTGAAATTGAAAAAAGCCTACGCGACGCTCGACGTCGTCGTGGTCGCGGTGGAATATGGCCACGGGAAGCGCAACGCGGTGCTGTCAGATTACACCTTTGCGATTCGCGATACCGCCACCGATCAACTGCTCACGGTTGGCAAGGCGTATTCCGGTCTTACCGATGTCGAGATCGCCACCCTCACCGAGCATTTTCTGGCCAACACGACGGAAGTGCGCGGGCATTTGCGAATGGTGCGGCCGGATACAGTGCTGGAAATCGCCTTCGATTC
>JBEHXD010000043.1:0-18240 GCA_048498875.1 Verrucomicrobiota bacterium | reverse complement strand
CTCCAGCGACAGCGGTAATTCGGGCTCACGCAGCAGTGTTTCCGAAGTTCACACCACGCCGGTGAAAAAGCCGGGTCCTCCCGCGGCCAAAACTCCGGACCGAAATGCCGAATTAAAAAATCAATGGATGCTGATGGCCTTCTTTGTGACGGTAGGAGTGTTGGGCATCTGCAACCTGCTTATTATCATTGAGGCGTTCCGGACATCAGTCCTGTGGGGCCTCGCGGTATTGTTTCTTCCAATTACGCAGCTTCTCTTTGTGATCACTCACTGGCCGGAAACGAAAAAGCCCTTCCTGATCATGGTGATCGTCGGAGCCACTCTCGCCTTTTTTGCCCTGGGCCTGAAATGAAATCGTCGGATTCGATCCGCATTCCCCGGAACGGAAGCGCGTAATTTTCATCGGATACGGAAATGCCGTCCGACTTGTAATCGACCTCTCCAAGTCACGACCCGGTTACCGGGTCCCAAAAAAAGCCCAGTCGTCACACTCCGAACAACTTCTCAGCTCGTGGGACGGGCCAGAAGCGCTAAGCGCATACTGATCACCACGGGACGGACGACTGGGCAGGACCTCAGGTGAAGCCTTTTTCCCCGAATCTGCAAATTTTTTTCCGTCAGATTTCCCCCGATTTGAGTCTAATAGTGTACCGTAAAGCGGGGCGTTCGGTTTACTTGTCAATCCACTCGCGACTTACGATATAATCAGATTCGCGAAAGTTTTTTTGTAGGACAATGCCCTACAAAAAAGCGGTCGGAAATATTTTTCTTCGCCGGTTTCGTCGGCCGGGAATGAACTGCTCTCACGTGCGAATGGAATAATTTTTTCCGCGCGGCCGACCATCGGCGCGGCGCGAAAGCACTGGTTGGTCTGAATTATTCAATCGTTCAATTCCGCGCGTCGCGGTTGCAGTGGATTGAGTGAGCCCGTCCGGTTTCGCACGGTATGAGGGAGGTTCATATCAGATTGCCGTTTAATTATTCCGGAGGGTTTTGTCATAAAATGACGTAACGGAACGGTTTTTTTCCGGGATTTGACAGGCGCGGCGAGCGCGGGAATGATGAGCGGCCAGTATGTCACACGACCCGACCTTTGATTCCATCGAGACCGCCATCCAGGCGATTGCAGCCGGCGGCGTCGTGATCGTGACCGACGACGAGGGGCGGGAGAATGAGGGCGATCTGGTCATGGCGGCGGAAAAGGCCACGCCCGAACTGGTGAACATGATGATCCGCCACGCGCGCGGGTTGATTTGTGTGCCCATGACCGAGCCCCAGTTGAAGCGGCTCGGCATCAATCTCATGGTGCAGCAGAACCGCGAGGCATTGCGGACGGCTTTTACCGTATCCGTGGACGCCGCGGAGGGAATTACCACGGGCATCAGTGCCTACGACCGGGCTCACACGATCAAATTGCTTTCCGATCCAAACACGCGTTCCGACGAACTCGTACAACCCGGCCATATTTTCCCGCTGTGTGCGCGTCCCGGCGGCGTGCTGGAGCGGGCCGGCCACACGGAAGCGGCGGTGGACCTCGCCGCGCTTGCGGGACTCAAGCCGGTCGCGGTGATTTGCGAGGTGTTGTCCGAAGACGGCACGATGGCACGGGTGCCGGAACTGCTGGAATTCAAGAAGCAGCATAAGATCCCGCTCGTTTCCATTGCCTCCCTGATCGAGTACCGCCACCGGCGCGAACAACTCGTGGAACTGGTCACGCAACGTCCTTTCGCTTCCGAATACGGCGAGTTTCAGCTGCATATTTTCCGCAGCAAGGTGGATGGGCGTCATCATCTTGCCTTTACGAAGGGCCGCCTCGACGGTTCGCCGACCCTTGTGCGGGTGCAGACGGAAAATCTCTTGAGTGACGTGTTTCATGCGAAGGGCATGGACAACCACCAGTCGTTGATGGCATCACTCAAGCATGTGGCCGATGCGGGGCACGGTGTGATCGTCTACATGGAGCAAACCGGCCGCATGCAGAATGCGATCGAGCCGGATGGGAAGCCCTGCGCAGGCGGCGCGCTGCCGAATTTGCGGGATTATGGCATCGGGGCGCAGATCCTGACCGCGCTCGGGTTGCGCAAGATCCGGTTGATGGCACACTCCAACCGCCGGGTGATAGGCCTGGATGGCTACGGGATCGAGATCGTCGAGCAAATCCACGTGTAAGATTTAGGTTGCGACGGAGCCTGTTCCTACCTGCTTTGAACCCTCCATGAGCTTCTCCCGTCCCGAACCGATTGAGATCAAAGGTGCCAAACTCTCCTTTGGCATTGTGGCCGCGCGCTATAATACCGACTTGGTTGACGCATTGCTCACCCGGGTGCTGGCCGGACTTGAGGAGGCGGGGGTGAAGGAAAAGCGCGTGGAAATCCTGCGGGTGCCCGGTTCCCATGAGGTGCCGGTGGCGGCCCAGTGGCTGTCGCGCGACGGCAGGCACGACTGCGTGATCGCACTCGGAGTGTTGATCGGTGGCGATACGAACCACCATGAAATGGTGGGGCAGAGTGTTTCCCATGCGCTTCAGGCCGTGGCGATTTCCAGCGGCGTCCCGGTGATCAACGGCGTGGTGGTGGCCGATACCTTGAAACAGGCGCAGGCTCGCTGCCTGGGTCCCATCAACCGCGGGGCGGAATTTGCCCGTGCGGGCCTGGAAATGGCGGCGTTGCATCGCGCGCAGGGAGGCAATTCATGAGCAGTCAATTCACCCAGCGCCGGGAATGCCGGGCGGCGGCGTTCCAATACCTGTATGCGTGGAGCGTCAACCAGCCGGCCAATCTGGCAGAGGACTTGCGCCTGTTCTTCGAACATCTGGAACAGCCGCGCGATTACTATGCATTTGCCGAGGAATTGATCCACGGGGCGATCAGTCACATCGAGGAACTCGACGGATACATCAAGGGGCTGGCGCACAACTGGGAATTTGATCGCGTGGCCAAGATCGATCTCGCGATCCTGCGTCTGGCGATGTTCGAGATGCTGCACCGGAAGGATATCCCGCCGGTGGTGTCGATCAACGAGGCGATCGACCTCAGCAAACAATATTCAAGTGTCGACGCGAAGCGTTTCATCAACGGCGTGCTGGACCGGATGAAGGACAAGCTCGGTCGCGACTCGCGGAAGCCGTCGGCGGAGTAGCGAGCATCGAGCAGCGAGTAGTGAGCATGACCAATCCATTGGCAATGTACGCCAGGTAACGGGGAGTTTTTTTGCTACTCGCTACCCGCTACTCAATACTCGCTACTTTTCCCATGCTTTCCTTCTTCAAGAAATTCAAAGACGGTCTCGCCAAGACATTCTCGGCCATCACCGCGAAGACCCGCGGGCTTTTCGGCGGTCGCAAGATCGACGCGGCTTCGCTGGAAGAACTTGAGGAGGCGCTCTACACCGCTGATTTCGGCGTCGAAACGACCAATGAAGTGTTGGAGGAAATCAAAACCGCCTACCGGAAGGATCCGGAATTAAAAGGACAGCAGGCGGCGGCGATCGGCGCCACGGTCTTGCGTCGCGTGCTGGCAGGGGCAGAGGGAAAGCTGGAGGGTGGAGCCCGACCTCCGGGCGGGCTGGCTTCGGAAAACGCGTCCGGAGGCCGCGTTCCACCTCAAAATCCCTTTGTCATCTGCATGATCGGCGTGAATGGTTCGGGCAAGACCACGACGACGGCGAAACTCGCGCACAAATTGAAGAACGAAGGCCAGTCGGTCGTCGTGGCGGCGTGCGATACGTTTCGCGCCGCGGCAGTCGAGCAGCTGAAAACCTGGGCCGACAGGTTGAAAATTGAAATCGTGGCGAGTCACACCGGGGCCGACTCGGCGGCGGTGGCATTCGATGCGTGGCAGGCGGCGAAGGCACGCGGACACGACTGGCTCATCGTCGACACCGCAGGGCGGCTGCACACCAAAAGCAATTTGATGGAGGAACTGGCGAAGATCCGGCGTGTGCTGCAAAAGAACGACCCGACGGCGCCACAGCATCGCTGGCTGGTGGTGGATGGCAGCCTCGGTTCGAACTCCATCGAACAGGCGAAGGTATTTCACCAGAGTTTCGGACTCACCGGCCTGATCGTGACCAAGCTCGATGGCACGAGTCGCGGCGGGGCGCTGGTCGGAATTTACCGGCAGTTGAAGATCCCGATTTATTTCATCGGCCTGGGCGAACAGCCCGACGACCTGCAGCCTTTCTCGATTGAGAATTACTCGCGGGCCGTGTTTGGTTTGGAGAATTGAAAACGATTGCGAGCATTCCGCAGTGCGATTTGTGCGGGAATGGGATGACCACCCCCGCTCCCGTCAGCCTGAGTGCAACGAAGGGGCCATGGAGTGTGGATGCAGGTTGTCGAAGCCGTGGATTCTTCACTGTGCTCAGAATGGCCGGGATCGCGATCTTGTTGGTTTGTGGTTTAGCCGCCACCGCCGCCGAGCCGGAAATGCGGCTGAGTCCGCGAAAAATCCGCGACGAAGTGCATGCGACGGTCGAAGCGCAATTGAACGCGTTGCGCGAAGGTGATTTTGACCGGGCTTACGACCTGGCTTCGTCCGGCATCAAGACGCAGTTTGATGTGCGGTTGTTCGCGGCCCTGATCCGGCACGGCTATCCCGTGCTGCTGCAGGCCAATGAAGCCGACATCGGCATCGTGCGGGATAAAAACGAAGAGCTCGCCCAGGTGACGGTCAGTCTGCTCGACCGGCAAAAACGCAATGTCGTTTACAGCTACTGGCTGGTGAAGGAAGAGGCCGGCTGGCGCATCAACGGCGTGGTACTCGAACAGAAACCGGCGCGCGGGGATATTTGATGGCGGCGGATGGTAGGGCGGACTATCCCTAGTCCGCCGCGATTTGGCTACTACGCCACATTCTGAGCGGCGCATCGAGCGATGGCCGAGCTGGGGCTCGGCGGTCCCGGGGGCCCGCTGCTGCCGCAGCGGGCTATATCGACACGGTAGGGGCCGTTGCCCTCAACGGCCTTCCGGGAATTGAATCGTGACCATCGTCGCGAGTTGCTCTTAAAAAATAATTCGCAATCCCATCGTCACGTTCCGGCCGGGCAAAGGAGCGACGTCCTTGAGGAAGGACGTGCTTACCCGGGCATCGGTGTCGGTGAGATTGGTTCCGCGGGCGAAAATTTCCCAGTCGGTGCGCGTAATGGTGAACCGATAAGCCAGGTCGGCGCTCAGCAGCGTGTAACCGGCTGTGGGCGTTTCCTCTGGAGCAATCCGGTTTTGGGCGAACGCGTGTTGCAGCGCCACGCTCGCGGTCCAGGGGCCGTGCTCGAAGCGCAGGGCGCTACCGAGGCGAAGCGGCGGAATGCGCGGCAGCGGCTGGTCGTCGTCGGTCTGCTGCGCGTGTACGTAGTCCGAGGTCAGCTCCAGATGCACGCGATTGGAGTCGGTTTCGACGAGGTGAAAGGAAAGTTCAGCCTCTCCGCCGTAAAAGAGCGCGTCCCGCGCGGTGAATTGATAGATCGGCAGCACTTCGTGATCGGGAATTACCGGGTAGGCTTGGAAACTGCCCGTGTCGCCATCGAAGTAGCGAGCCGGGTCGCGCTGTTCATAGACGAAATTACTGAACTTGTTGACGAAGGCGCCCGCCGAGCCGGTGACGAATCCCTCGCGTTTGCGCAACGTCAGGTCGACACCGATCGAGTCTTCTTTTTTGAGATTCGATGTGCCGATTTCGTAGGCATTCGTTCCTCCGTGTGGCCCGTTGGAGAAAATCTCCTGGGCCACCGGGATGCGCTGCGAATAGGCCACCGACAGGCCGAGCGAATAGTCCTTGGCGGGATAATACACCAGGCCCGTGGAAAAACTCATTCCGTAATCGTGACGTTTTTCATCCGTCGTCGCGGAATACCCCGGATAAGCCGGCAACAGCGGGTCGACTTCGCCTACCCGAATATTTTGGTATTCGACGCGTCCGCCAAATTCCCAGGTAAGTTGAGGGTCGAGTTTGTAGGATTCGACGGCGAACAGCGCGTGATTGTAGGTGAGTGTCGGCGGAGTGACGACCTCGTCGCCCACGGCGGAAAAATCGCTGCGGGAGGTTTGCAGTCCGATCGTTCCGGAAAGGTTGCCGGCGTCCTGCTGCACCAGTTCGAGACGTCCCTCGTACGCCTTGTTTTTGAAGGTGGTGTTGGGCAATCCGGTCGTGGTGTCCACTTCGGCGTGCGTGTAGTCGGCGAGGCCGAAACGGATTTTTGCGGCCTTGAACACCGCAAACGGGCGGGTGATCTCCGAGCGAAAATCGACGCGGCGCTGTTTCATGTCGATGGCGACCGGTTCCCCGGTGGGAACGCCGTACACCGTGTCGTATTCGCTGACCGCGAGGCCGGCATTTCCGCCCGACCAAAAATAAGTGCCACCCACAGAACCGCTCTTGGTGGAAATGGCGCTGTTGGCCAGGGTGCCTTTGTTTACCGGATTCGAGGGATCGGCGAAACCCGGAATGGCCACGTCGTCGGTTTCGGTGCGCAGTCCGTTGACCTGGAGGGCAAAGTTCTGGTTGCCGCTGGACAAGGCGACGATGCCGGTGCGTTCGTTCGCCGCGGTATCGAAACGGATTTCAGACCGCCCGCTGATCGGACTGGCCGGAGCGGCGGAGGGAATGCGGTTATCCACGACATTGACGACACCGCCCACCGCCGAGCTGCCGTAGAGAAGCGTGGCGGGACCGCGCAAAACCTCGATGCGATCAACGAGGAGCGGCTCGATGCTGACGTTGTGGTCCGGACTCACGTTGGAGGCATCGAGTGAACCGACGCCGTTGTCGAGCATGCGAACCCGGTCACCGCCGAGTCCGCGGATGATCGGCCGGCTGGCGCCGGGACCGTAGTAGGTCGAGCTGACCCCGGGAGTGGACGAGAGCGTTTCGCCCAACGTGGCGGCAAGGCTCTCGTGGAGGGTGTCGCCGGTGAGGATCGATGCGCCTTGGGCGAGATCGAAGGCCGATTTGGGATCGGTCCCGGCGGTGACGACGACCGCCTCGAGATTGAGCAGCTCGTTGGGATTGGCAACGGGCGTGGATTTGACGGGTGTGGTCTGCGCGGAAGCGAGACCGGCGATTACGGCAGGGACGGAAAAAAAGGAAAAGATGCGAAAAGTTTTCATGCTGAGCAGCAGGATTCGTGAAATGACCAAAACAAACCCCCGGCCAGAGCCGGACAGGGCAAAGGAAGGGCGGTGAAATGACCACCCGGATACGAATCTAACTCAGCTCAGCGGAGGACCGCGTCCCGGAGGCAGGCGGTCGGTGATGGCAGGATGCGACAGGCCCGGGTTGGCCGGGGTTTCATACGCAACAAAGAGAATGGGGGCACAATCGAGGCTGATGGCTCCCAGGCTGTTTTCACAGCCATGGCTGAAGAGTGTGACCGCACATGAGTGATCCGTGTGATCCGCATCCGCGTGCAATGCGGCGTGCAGCTGAGGACTCGCCGCCAGCAAACCCAGCAGCCAGACCGACAGCGCGCAAAACAACGCCACCGCCCTCAATGCGGGCTTGGGTTGCTGGCGGTTTTGAAAATCGGTCACGCGGTGAAAGAAGTCAGGATAGCAGAGACGTCAAGAGGGGCCGGGCGGATCGCAGATCTTGCGATATGCGCGGGGCGCGGACTTTCCCAACGCGCCCCCCGGTCGCGTTCCACCTGGAGGAACGGCTTTATGCTGTGATTAGGATTTCCGCAGGGTAGGGCGGATTATCCGTAATCCGTCGCTTCAGGACTCACGATTACGGTTCTTGCAGTCGCAAATCCTGACGGCGCTTTAGCACCGTTAATGCGCTCTCGCATTCCGGTGCTTGTCCCCTCACCTCCGTGAGAGGCAAGGGATAAAGCGCCCTGCCTCGTACGGGCCGTTCTCCGATGCACAGTCAAGCCCGCGTTGCACCATTTTGTGCCGGGTATTTCACCTGAAAAGAGGCCTTTTCGCCTCTCTAAAAAATCGCGGAGAAATGGTTAACTGATGGCTCAGTTTTCGCACTTGGTAACGGGTGCGAGAGATGATCAAAGGGCTCGCGTACGTTTAACTGGCCCGTTGTACGTGCGCGAGCCTCATCACTTTAAATTTGAGAAACGGAGTATTGAGAAAGGCGCGGTGCGAACCGCGCCTTCTTCTTTGGTCATGAAGTGCAGTCAGATATCTGCATTCGATCGTCGCCTATGGTTCCACCTCGCCCCGCGGGCACGGTAGGGCGGATTATCCTTAATCCGCCGTCTCAGGATAATCGCGGGAATTAGGGTTTCGATCGTGACATCGCGAGCGAACGTTCGGCGGATTAGGGATAATCCGCCCTACCACATTTCCATGACCGGGCGCTAATCCTGCCAGATCACTTTGCGGTCGATCTTGGCAAGGGTGGCGCAACCGGTGAGCGCCATCGCCACTTCCAGTTCGGCACGCAGGATATTGAGCACATGTGCCACGCCGACGGCTCCGGCCGTAGCGAGGCCGTAGATGTAAGGCCGGCCAATGAGCACCGCCGAGGCGCCCAGCGCGAGCGCCTTGAGCACGTCGGTGCCGCGGCGGATTCCGCCATCGAATAGCAACGGCATGCGGCCTTCGAGTGCATCGGCGATGCGTGGCAGCACCTGGATCGAGGCGCAGGTGGTGTCGAGCGTGCGGCCACCGTGATTGGAAACCACGATGCCATCGGCACCGTGTTGCGCGGCGAGCAGGGCGTCGTCGGGGCTCATAATGCCCTTGATGACGATGGGCAGTTTCGTCAGTGAGCGCAGCCACTCGATGTCTTTCCAAGTGGGCGCGGTGGCCATCATGCCGCCGCACAGGGCGTTCTCATTGATCTGATGTGAGGCGGGCGGCGGCAGACCGCGGAGATTGGCGGCTTCGATGCCGGCGGGCAGGCGGAATTGCGCGCGTTGTTCGCGATTGCGCATCGTGTTGACCGGCGCGTCGACCGTCACAACCAGTGCCCGATAACCCGCGGCTTCCGCGCGCTGCACCAACTCGCGCGTGAAGTTGCGGTCGGTTTTGAAATACAGTTGAAACCACAGTGGGGTTTGCGCGGTGCGGGCGATATCTTCGATCGAAACGCTCGAGTGCGTGCTGACGATAAATCCCGCGCGGGCCGCCGCGGCGCCCAAGGCGGTGGCGAGTTCGCCGTCGTCGTGCGCGAGTTTGTGGTAAGCGACGGGTGCGAGCAGCACGGGATAATCGAGCACCTGTCCGAACAGAGTGCTGCGCGTGCCACTGACGCCGGAGAAATCGCCGAGCACGCGCGTGACGAGCGACAGCCGGTCAAAGGCATCGCGGTTCGCGCGGAGCGTGATTTCGTCGGCGGTGCCGCCGGAAAGATAAGCCCACGCATTGTCGTCCAATCGCGCCTGCGCCGGCGCCTCATAGTCGGCCACAGCGACAATTTCCGGCGGGATTTTTTCCCACAGCGGTTGCCGGAAACGGGAGGGATTGGAATCGGTTTTCAAACGCGGTTGTCATTCTTCGCTGCGCTCAGAATGACAGAATCGGAAGCGACAGGTTGGATTTAATGAGACGCCCGGCATGCTCACGGAGTGGTTTCGGTTTGGGGCATTCCGTCCGGCAGGGGAACCAGCTCCATCAGGCGCTTTTCGGCTTCCTCCAAATCCTGGCGCATTTGCTGGAGGCGGGCATCGCCGGGATTGGCCATGCTGCGATTGTAGGCGTCGGCCCGTGCCTGGGCCAGCGCGGCGGCGGCGATGCCTTTCAATTGATCGGACTCAAACAGCGCACCGGTAGCGCTCGCGGGATCCACGTTTTCCAACAGGAATTCGGCGAGGAACTGCGGCTGGTGAGCGTGATAAAATTGGGCGCCGAAGTAAAAGAGCGCGGTCGCGATCGGACGAAAATTGGGGACCCCCTGTCTTTCCCAATGGCGCACGATTGCCAGTGCATCTTCGACCACATCGCCCGTTTCCGAAATAATCTCCGGTGCCACTTTCCCGGAGAGTTGCCGGGAAAGCGCGGCACACAGCGCGTGGTGGGCGCGGAGTGAGATGTCGGCGAGCACCGGATCCGCCTGGACCTTCTCGCGGGTGAGCTGGATCGTTTTCATGGCCGCATCGCGCGCGGCGGTGGAGTCCGGCGGGGTGGACGACATCAACGCGTGGGCGCGATTCATCCACGCGGCGGCGAGATTGATATGAAACGAACGATTCTCGCCGAGCGGCAGCGTTTGCAGCTCCGCAATGGCCTGATCCTGCGACTCGATGGCGGCCGCGAGCGTTTCCGGTGTGCCCTGACGATGGAATGCATGGCCGCGGTTCATCCAGGCCGCTCCGAGCGTGTTGCGCAGGGCAAAATTGTCCGGCGTCACCATGGGCTTCAGCAGCGAGATGGCTTTGTCGTAGGCCCGCACCGCGTCGGCCGGCGCGCCGGTCTCCGGCTGCTTTTGCCGCGCATTGCCGAAATTCATCCACGCGATGGCGAGCTCAGGCCGGACTTTTTCCAACGGAGCACTGCTCAACATGACAATCGCGCGGTCGTAGCATTGCACGGCCTCGGCCAGTGCGGTCGCGTTGTTTTTTGCCTCGAGGGCTTGTCCCTGGCGGAGCCAGTCTTGGGGAGTTTCAGGTTGCATGGGCGGTGGAGGCCGCCGGTTTGGGCTTCTTTCCAAAGAAACGCCGCCACGACAGCGCGAACCCGGTGTAGACTAGGAAACAGCCACCAACGCAAGCCAGCCCGGCAATTAATTGTCCGATCCAGCCCAGGGCCTGACCGGTGTGAAGGAAACGCGTCCACGTGCGAATTTGCCGCGATGTAACAAGATCTGCGAAACCTTCGCGCTTCAATACCTCTCCGGTGTAGGGATTGAGCGAGAGTGTGGTCGTCGCGGTGCGCGGCCAGGCGCCCGGCTGTTTGACCGTGACACTGATGGCTTGGGCGGCGGGACGGCCTTCTCCGTTGCCGCGAGCTTCGCCGTTACCACCGTTGCGATTTTCGCCGGAGCGGCGTTCGCCGCCTTCGGAGCGGGAAGGTGGAGTGGCATTCACGGTTGATGCCTCGCGGGGTGAGGGCACCCCGCCTACAGGATTGGGTTTCTGTTCGGAGGATGGGGCCGGAGCGTCAGCTTGAGGTCTGGGGGCAGATTCCCCGCCGCCGGACCGTTGGCCTTGTCCACCCGCACCGCGGCCGGCGTTGAGGCGGATCGTGATCAATTCCCACTGGGGAATTTCCTTCTGGGTGGCGGTGAGCATCGCGCTGTAGCCGAGCGGACGCGTGCCGGGGGCGGGCTTGGGGACGTCGACTGCGGGACCGGCGGCAAAACCGCCCGGGCCACCGGATTGCTGCGCAGGTGGTTGTTCGCCGGCGATCTTGAAGATCAGATTCGCGCCCCAGCGGAAGGACATGGGAATGGCGGTGAGTGTCAGAACGATGAGGATCGGTGCAGACCAAAGACCGATGACGTTATGCCAGTTGAAGTCTCGCGCCTTGCCTGAGTATTTCCAGTTGAACAGCGTGATGGCGCGAACGCTGCGCCACGACCAGGCGCGTGGAATCCACAGGTACAGGCCGGTGATTGCGAGGACACAAAAGGCAACGTTGCAAATGCCGTTGATCAACTTGCCAGTGGCACGGTTGTCGCCAGTCATCGCCAGCACGCGGTGCCAGTCTTCGAGCGTGTGGAGCAGATCGTTCATTTTTGTCGATGCCGGTTTGCGGATTTCGCCGGTGTACGGATCGACGTACACGCCGCCTTCGCGACCGAGCGTAAACGCCACGGCGTCGCGTGGGTCGGGTGAAATGACGATGGCGCTCGGTTTCGTGTCAGGCTGGGCCTCACGCACCTTCTTGATCAGATCGTCGATCGGCAGGCGCGGTGTATCGGCGGCGGGTGGAGTCACGCGACGCGCATCTCGCTCTGCCCAGGCGGTGATTTCGCTCTGAAAAGCCAGCGCGGCGCCGGTGAAGCACATGATGCCGATGAAAATCCCGGCGATTAGGCCGGCGGCCAGATGAGACCAAAACAGGATGCTGCGGAAGAGCTTCATGGAAAATTAGCGGGAGCGCGGGCTCAGACTTGGGTGGACTTTCTGTCATCCTGAGCAACGCGAAGGATCCACGCGTGCGAGGGTGATGCCACGTTCGCTGCCGTGGATCCTTCATTTCGTTCAGGATGACAGGGCGCGGATGATCGATTCATTTTCGTGGTATTGCCGGGTGACGGAAGCGCTGTGCTCGCTTAGGAGGATTTGGGCTTGGCGGCAGCGGCGTCGGGATTCCGCGCTTCGTTTAACTGGGTGACGACGGCGTTGTATTTGGCCGCTAGCTCATCCAGCTGCTTCACGGTGTCGTTGTAGCGCTTCGCAAGTTGGTTGAACCGATCGGCGCCGTCGCGGAGGCGTTCGCCCAGTTCGTGCAGACGATGGTTGGCTTCACCGATGCGTTCGTCGCGGATATGCACCGCGTCGGCCCAGTTCGCGATGCTGGCCTTCAACTGGTCGCGTTCCGACGACAGCTGGGCGTTGTCGCGTTCGCAGGTTTGAAGCCTGGCCGAAGTCTCGCGCAATTCAGTCGTGGCTCGCGTGAGCTGCCCGCGGAAATTTTCCAGATCAGCGGACAAACCCTGCAGGTTCTTTTCCTGTTCGGCGATTTTGGCCGATTGGATCTGGCCGGATTTTTGCAGTGCGTTGACGTCGAGATTGAGCGTGCGGTTCGTGCGCCATTGGAAGACGCAGAGGATGGCCAGCGCGGCGACGCCGGCCAGGTTGAGTCGGGTCAGCGTGCGACTCATGACTTGGCGGGCTCGCGGGTTTCGAAGGCGACTTTTTCGATGCCGGCGGAGCGTACGAGATCGAGCACACGCATCATGTCGCCGTGACGGGAGTCCTGATCGCCGCTGATGAACACGCGGAGATTGGCGTCGGCCTGATGCTTCGCGGCGAGCGCCTTGACCAGTTCGTGATCCCCCATTGGCTTGGCGTCGAGATAGGCGAGACCGGCTTTGTCGACGGTGACGGTGATAAAATCCTTCCTGGTTTCCGCCGTGGCGGTAGTCGCGGTCGGCAGGTTTACCTTCACGCCCTTCAGGTTCACCATGCTCAGGCTCACGAGCATGAACGAGGCGAGCAGGAAGAACATGATGTCGATGAGCGGAATGATCTCAATCCGCGCCTCGGGCGTCTCGGAGGGAAGCTTGGAGCCGAGTTTGACGGGCATGACGGGCGCGGCTTAGGACTGGACCGTCACGCCGGCGAGGGCGCGCTGTTTGGCGAATTCGTCGAGATCGTGGCCGTGGTGGCGGGCGGATTCGACGAGGAGCTCCGTGTGATTGATCGTGCGCTCGAGCCGTGAGCGGAAATGCGCGTGGCGGCGATGCAGGTAATTATAAGGGATCAAACAGAAGATCGCGATACCCAGGCCGCAGGCGGTGGCGATCAGCGCCTCGGCAATGCCGCCACTGACTTTCGTGGCAGCCAGTTCCTCGCTGCCCACGAAATTGAACGAGTGCATGATGCCTGTGACGGTACCGAGCAGCCCCAGCAGCGGCGCGAGGGTGATGAAAGTGCCGAGCAGCCACAGGCGATTTTCGGCGCGTTCGACTTCCTCGGTGGCCCGCAACTGCATCGCGCCGAGCAGCGAGGTGTGCGCCTGCAGCAAGCCCGCGTGGATTGTGGCGAGATGCGGTTCGTCGCTTGGACGCGTGAGCTTGACGGCCTGTTCGAACTGGCCGTTGGCGATGGCTTGGAAAGATTCGTTGACGATTTCCGGGCGAAGGCGGCGGCCAAGCGACCACCACCAGAGAGCGCGTTCCGCCACCACGACCAGCGCGGCCAGCAGGCAGAAGAGGATCGGCCACATGATGGGGCCGCCCCGGAAGAATAAATCGACGACAACGTTGGCGAGCACTGGCTTCATTTCTCAGGAAAAAGAAAAATTACTTCGCGAGCGCGAAGCGGATCGCGACGTCATACACGCGCGTCGAGCCGCGGGCGAAACGCCAGCGATGACGGACGGTGCGTTCGGCGGCGTCGTTCAGCAGCGGCCAGGCGCACGGCCTCGCCACAGAGGTGTCGGTGACCTCGCCATTGTGATCCACGGTCAGGCGGATATCGACCACGCCTTCCTGTCCGAGTTTGACGCAGCGGGCAGGATATTCAGGGGCGGGTTGACGACCTTCACCCTGACCGAAGACCAGAGTTTGCGGTGAGGGAGAACCTGCTGCCACGGCAGTATTATTGGCGATTGCAGGACGCGCGTGGGCGGCTTGATTGGCGGCGACTTTAATGGTCGGACCGTCCACGGGCATGGCAAAGGCGACGGCTGAGGGTTCGGCGACGGCGATGGCTTGCGCAACTTGTGGCTCAACCAACGCAGACGGGGGTGGTGGAGCGGAAAGCGGATCGGACGGCAAAGCCGCGGGCGGCAACGGATCTTTCACCAAATCGACGGCCAATTTTTCCACGACGACCGGCTCAGGTGGAAGTGCAGGCGCTTGCGGACGGGTATACGGCAAAGCAAACCCCAGGACGCCGACCAGCAAACAGGACGACCAAACCACCAAGGTCAGGACGGACGTGGTGCGGGAGGAATCGGTTTCCTCCTTCGAAAAAATGGCGACGGCCGGGACGCGGTTTGGTGAGGACGGACGCGGACGGGCGACGGGAAACTCGGCGGGTGGAAAGGCAACTTGGGTGTGGGCACTCATGGCGGTCGGGAAGATGGGATTAAAACTCAGTCTCAATAAGGAGATTTGAAAAAGCGCCTCGTTTTCAGAGGCGCCAAGGCTGTGTGGTGGTTTAGATCGGTGAATTAATGAGACTGAGACAGAATCTCACGGAGCTGAAGTTGAGGATTGAATGCGAGTTTGGCAATAAGGAGTTATTGGAATCAGCTCAGCTTTTACTCGATAAAAGCGGCGATGCTTGATTTCGCATGTTCCTCTCCATCAGTGGAATTATAGGGCTGATTGGGATCGATTTTGTTCGCATAACCAAAGTGTTCCTCGAAAAGCTTTTTCCCGCCGACTTGGGGACGCAGCTTGATGCGGTCCCTTTGCGCGAAGGTGTCAGCCCACGCTTTCCGGACGGCGGCCCAATAAGAACCGGTTTTTTGCCAATACTTGTCCCCGGCCTCCAAGGTTGGCGCGGTGATCCGGTCGTAACGGTCGAGTCCCCATTCCTCACCCACGTAGCTGACGGCGGCGGGATCGGCGGCGACGCGTTTCCAGTTGAGCTGCTCATGCAACCAGCCGGTTGGCGTTATCACGATGCGATGATTGCCTTCCATCACGCCGTAGTCCTTGCGCACGGTGTGTTCGCGGCGCGGCAACGGACGCAATTCGCGCTCGCCGTTCCACACGGTGAGATTGCCGCGATGTTCCCAACGGCCGATGGCGGCGTAGCGCGGCGAATCGTCGACTTGAAAAACGGCTTGCGACCATGCGCCTGCGGACTCCGCCGGGCTGAGGCGGCGGCGAGCCCACGTGTTGTCGCCACGAAATGTGTGCATTTCGGTGGGCTCGTACGTCCAATCCTGGCGCCAGTGTTTCATCACGGTAGGTTCGGAAATTGTGCCGTCGTCCTTTTTGGTGAACATGACCAGCGTGTGTTGCAGGCTGATGAAACGGCCGGTGTCTTCGATCACGCGGACGTGTTCGGTGGCCCACGAATAATAGGATTTCTGCGGCTGGTAGTTCGCGGTGAGTCCGAGCGTTTCCATGAAATGAAAATCCACGCGGTAATCACCGGCGAGCGAGAGAATCGCGGCGCGGTCGCGCTCAAACGCGTTGGGCGCCGCGGCAATTTCCGCGAGTGGCAGCGCACGCGACGGCGCAAGCGTCACGGGCGCTCCGTGTGACGAACCGCCGCGCGGTTTCGCGACATCCGCCGGCAAATCACCCCAGCCGAAAACGTAGACACTTTTTTCGGGTTCGGTGGCAGCAACCGGTTTGCTCGCGGCCGGAGAGGCAACGACAGCGGCGGGAGCTTCGGCGTGGGTGGATTTGGTCGCTGAACTTTGGCAGCCCGTCAGGGCAGAGACGACAGCGATGGCCGCGGCTTTGCGGAGGAGGAAGGGGAAGCGTTGCATGATCGGATAAGCTCAGGGTTGGCGCCAGCTGAGGGCGGTATTGTGGCTGGTCACGTCGTACGCTGCGCCGCCGGCGAAACCTTTGACCTGCTCCTTGTAATTCGAAGTCAGCAGCGCAATGCCGGCCGGTGCGGTGAATTTGAAACGACCCTCGGCGTCGGCTTTGATTTCATCTTCCCTCGCATGGCTGTGCACCGTGATGACGGCGTTCGGGAGGGGCTGACCGCGGAAGAAAACCTGAAATTCGCCGGCGGTGGCCGACGGCAAGATGTCGAGCGTGAGCGACGGCTTCGTCGGCGCGGCTGCGCCGGCGGCCTGCCAGCGGGCATAAAAATGCGGCCAACTCGCGGGACGATCACCGCGTTTCATCACCGGGAAAACGGTTTCGCCGAAGGCGGTTGTCGTAGGTGTGGCGCCGACAAAAAGAAAATGATCGGACTTTTTTTCGACGACGAAGGCGACCGGTTTGCCGTCGTCGCCGGATTTCCATGCGACGGGCAGAGAGAGACTGTCGAGATGACCGGGCGATTGCTCGACGTCGCCGCCGAGATCGCCGAAACGGACGACGAGTTGTTTTTCGGCATTGTCCTCAATCCACACCGAATGGGCGTGGGCGAGCGAAGCACCGAGCAGAAGGCTGACGAATGCGGATTTGATGAACCTGAATGAGCAGTGGATTTTCATGATTGGATTTTAGAGCTGGAAATAATCGCGTCCGTCGCCGGCCTGCGGTCTGCCTCCGATATTGTTGCTGTTCTGAATTTGAACCGCACGAGAGGGACTTCAGGGAACGAGACGGCGACGGACGGGAAATTTGAAGGGAGTAAGAGTTTCGCCAAAGCCCCACCCGCACCAACGCCTGCGTGGTCGTGGATTTTCCGAGCCACAACTTGCGCGGGAGGCAGGAAGGTGCGAGTGGGACAGCTGGACCGGCGATGGCCGGAAGTGGGCGCCAAAGAAAAAAGGTCAAACATGCTGGGGAAAGGTGGCGCGCAGCGCGGCGAGCCAGCGGGCGGCGCCGGCGGCTTCGGAGTGGGCGGACAGCGTGAGCAGCAGCGCGTCGCCCACGCCGAGCACGTGCAACTGCGGGCCGTGGATTTTCGAAAGGTGCAACCCCAGCGAGCGCACGGCCGGAAAGCCGATCTGGAGCGTGGAGTCCCCTGCCTGCAAGGTGAGGATGCCCGCGTGGATGAAGATCCGTTGGGGATTCAGTTCGCGGACGTGGGTGACTTCGGGTGTCTGTAGCCGGGCGGTGAAGGGCAGAGCGGCGTCGGCGAGCGCGGCGAGCAGGTCGGCGAGGATTTCGTCGGCCGCTTCTTCGCAAACGGAGATGCTGGTTTCCGGCGGCATCGGGAATGCGCCCACGGGAATTTTTTCACCGTATTCCGGAGCGGGTTGGCGCGCGGAGACGTCGAGCAGGTAGTCCGCCCATTGATTGGGCGCGCAGTCGGGCAGCGCACAAAGCTGGAGAAAATCCAACCCGTGTTGATTCAGGATTTCCATGCGTCCGGGCGTGCCGCAGCAGGAGCACTCGGCCAGGCGGCCGATGGCGCGCACCCAGTGGATCGGATTTAAACGGAGACTGCCGGTGGGCTGGCTCGCGAAGGCTCCCTCGGCTGACCAGGTGAATTCCGGCACGCGGCCGAGATGGATCAGGCGCACGTAAGCGTGCCGCGTCTGCAGGGCGAGGGCATCGAAGCGCCGGGCCTCGGTGAAAAGTTTCGACCAGTCGGAATCGAGAGCGATGCGTCCCTCCGCATCGGTGCGAAAACACGGGCCGACCTTGACCGTGCGGGTTGACGGAATGGTGGCGGGAAGAGCAATGCGGGAGTGGAATGACATGGCGATGACTCAGGCGGCGGGAGTTTGGCGGCGGCGCGGGGAGTTTTTTTCGAAAGCGGACGCGGCGCTCACGAGCACACTCACGCGTGTTTGCGGGCAGAAGCACGCGAGGCGGCAGGCCAGGCACCACACCGGATGCTGGCTCGCCGCGAGCTCGGCGGGCAGATGGAGCGTGATGATGGGCTCCGGGCCCGCATCGGACGAAGTGAGCAATCGCAGGGTGACCGGCTGGCCGACATCACGCGCACAGGCGCGGGCGATTTCTCCGAGTTCGTCGAGCGGCTCAACGGTCAGGGCGTGAATTTCGCAAACGATGGAGCGGGATATCGGCATTGCAGGATATTCATTAGCTTTTTTGGAAGGTGGGGCCGGACCTCCGGGCC
>JBEHXD010000042.1:0-18340 GCA_048498875.1 Verrucomicrobiota bacterium | reverse complement strand
TGGCTGATGTCAGCACGGACCGGAGGGTCCTGTTGATGTGCGCCCTGGCCGCGCCGATCGGGGTGCTCGCAGCCTTTGTCGCCAAGTTCCTGCTGTGGCTGATCGCGATCATCACGAACGTCGCGTTTTTCCACCGGTTCTCAGCCGAGGCGGTGGCGGCCCAGGATAATCATCTCGGCTGGTGGGTGGTCGCGGTGCCGGTGATTGGCGCTCTGATCATCGGCCTGATGGCGCGCTATGGTTCGGAGAAGATTCGCGGGCACGGCATTCCCGAGGCATTGGAGGCGATTTTGCTCGGGCGCAGCCTGATCAATCCCACGGTGGCCATCCTGAAACCGATTTCCTCGGCGATTTCGATCGGCACGGGTGGCCCGTTTGGCGCCGAAGGACCGATCATCATGACCGGCGGCGCGGTGGGCTCCCTTTTCGCCCAACTGTTTCACCTGACCGCGGCCGAGCGAAAGACCCTGCTGGTGGCCGGCGCGGCGGCGGGCATGTCAGCGGTCTTCGCCACCCCGGTGGCGGCCGTGCTGCTGGCGGTTGAATTGTTGCTGTTCGAATGGAAGCCGCGAAGTTTCATTCCCGTGGCCACGGCGGCGGTGGTGGCTGCCATGGTGCGCGTTCCCTTACTCGGGGCGGGGCCAATTTTCCCGGTGGTGGCGCATGCGGCTCCGGGCGCGCTCGCGATCGGTTTTGCGGTATTGGTGGGAATTGCAGCGGGGCTCGGTTCGGGACTGCTCACGGCCCTGGTCTACGCGTGTGAAGACTTGTTTGCCAAACTGCCGATGCATTGGATGTGGTGGCCGGCAATCGGCGCGGTGGTGGTCGGAATCGGGGGCGTCGTCGATCCGCGCGTGCTCGGTGTGGGCTACGAAACCATTCACGGGCTCATGCGTGGCGAATTATTGGGAGCGGCCCTGGTGGGCTTGCTCGTAGCCAAGGGTATCGTGTGGTCCATCGCCCTCGGTTCGGGCACGTCGGGCGGCGTGTTGGCGCCGTTGCTCATGATTGGCGGGGCGGTGGGGGCGCTGATGGGTTCGCAATTTGGCGTCACCCATGGCGACGCAGGACTGTGGGCGATGGTGGGAATGGCGGCGATGATGGGCGGCACGATGCGTTCCCCGCTCACGGGCATGGTGTTTGTGCTGGAACTGACCCATGACTTCAATTCCCTGCCGTTGCTTTTCGTGGGCAGCGTGGCGGCGCTTTGCGTGACTGTGCTGTTGTTGCGCCGGTCGATTCTCACCGAGAAACTGGCGCGGCGCGGCCAGCATATCGCCCGCGAATACAGTGTGGATCTGTTTGAATTGATGCGGGTGCGCGACGTGATGGATCGCCAGCCGCCGACGATTCGCGAGGACACGCTCGTCTCGACGCTGTCGGATCGCATTGCCAAGTCCGACCCCGTGCTTTCGCGGCGCCAGGGTACGCTGGTGGTCGATGCCGCGGGCAATCTCACCGGAATCATTACGCGCGCGGACATCCTTCGCACCCTGCAGGAGCGGGGCGCAGGCAGTTCGACCACCGTTCACGATGCAGCGACCGGCGATGTGGTGGTGGCTTATCCAGAGGACACCCTGCACGACGCGATCGCGAAGATGTTGAAGCGAAACATCGGCCGTCTGGCGGTGGTTGACGCGTCGAATCCCCGTCGTGCGATCGGTTACATCGGTCGTGCCGACATCCTCGCGGCACGGCTGCGCTGGCACGAGGAGGAGGAAACCCGCGAACGCGGCCCCATCGTCGCGCGCTGAGCCGGGCATCGCTGGGGCGCGGAAAGTGCGTGGTGCGCTTGTTGTGCCACGCAGGATTGTTTGCTGGGAAAGCGGGCTCACGAGACCGCTTTCAAGCGGCGACGCGTCGCCGCAGCCCCGGTTTGCGTTATTTGGCCGCGGCAGGCTTTTCCGCCCCGGCCCTGGCGCGCTTCAGCACGATTTGTTCGGTCGCAAAATCGCCCACGATGCGTTTGAGATTCATTTCATCACCGGCAATTTTTCCCGAATAGGTGATGACGAGGTCCATATCCCGCATATGGGCCTCTTCGATGAATGAAACCTCGTCGCCACTGAGCTTGATGTTTTTCAACACGGATTCGCCCTTGGCCACGGAATGCTCGTAGGTGGCTTTTCCGGTGAACGAGTCGCCGTCCTTTTTGAAATCGTAGGTGTATTTCTGCGGTCCGATCTGGGAATCAAACTCCGAGGTCCATCGCCCGGCGAGATCGGCGGCATGAGCCAGCGCGACGGAGGAGGCGAGGATGACGGATGCAATCGCGAGCTTGAAGAATTTCATGGGAGATTGGTGGGTGGGGGATTCAAGTGATGAGAACTCACTAAAAGCATTTTCGCAAAAAAGAGTCGATCAACGCCAGGTGGGCGTCATCGGTAAAGGCCTTGCCGCCGTGGCCGGAACCGTGGAGCACCTTGAACTCGACCCGCAGGCCCGCGTTTTCGTAGGCGCCCTGCAACTCGTGGGACTGATTGATCGGCATTTGTGGATCCTGGTCGCCGTGCAGGAGAAGCAAGGGCGGATCGTTCGCGTCGATGTGGAAAACCGGACTGGCCAGGCGGGCGAGGTCGGCTTTGGCGTCGGGTTGTCCGCCGAGGAGCAGGTCGAGTGCGGGTTTGCGCACCTCGAGGCCGTGGGGCGTGGATTGGGCGAGGATGGTGGTGAGATTGCTCGCGCCAAAAAGATCGACGATGGCCTGCACCGATGATGACTCGTGGGAGAACTCTCCTTCGTTCCCTTCCAATTCCGCTTCGCCATTGCTGACGCCCACCAGAGCGGCGAGATGTGCGCCGGCCGAGGATCCAGCGATGACAAACCGGTCTGACAGATAGCCATAGTCTCTGGCGTGGGCGCGCAGGAAGCGAATGGCCGCCTTGATATCGTGGATTTGCGCGGGAAAGCGCGCGACGGTCGACAGGCGATAATCGACACTCGCGATTGCCCAGCCGCGATCGACCATTCGCTTGAGGTCGACATCGCCCCGTGAACCGGCCCGCCAGGCTCCGCCGTGAACCCACACGATCAAACCGGCGGGAGTTCCGGAGTCGGGCAGATAAAGATCAAGTTTGAGCGTTGTCTCACCGACCACGGCAAACGGGAGGTCACGAATCGTTTTCTCCGCAGCGGGGAGATTCGCGCTGGCGAATAACGTCAGAAATACGAGGGAAAGGAAGCGTGTCGTCATGGCAGGGGAAATCGGAAACGCGCAGGAAAGGGTATCCGGGAGTTTCGTTTTGCACAAGACGCTTTGGCGCTCGCGTCGTTTCGATCAACGCGCACGATGAGCGGGTGGTTGGGTGGATAAAGGTCCACTCCGGAATCCGTTTCGAAACTCCAAGTTTGTCTTCTCCTTTCATGAACCGATTTATTCGACTTTTGAGCTGTGGTGTCGCGTGTGGCCTGGCGGCTTGTGCTCCAAAGGAACCGCCGCCTCCTTCTGCTCCCGTCGTCGATGAAGCCGTGTTGGAACACGAAAAATATTTTGGATCCGAGGGGAAAGCCCCCGATATCACGTGGCGGACGAGCGGACTCGGCATCCGGGTTTTGACTCCGGGCGAGGGACCGGCGCCAAAAATGGCCGACACGGTTCGCGTAAGTTATGTGGGCCGGCTAAAAGATGGCACTGTGTTCGATGACTCCCATCCGCGGGCGAAACCGGCGGACTTTGTCGTGAATCAACTGATCGGCGGCTGGTCTGTGGCGATGTCGTCGCTCAAGCCGGGCGGACGCGGAATCTTTTTTATCCCGCCGATGCTGGGCTACGGTTCGCGCGCCGTGGGGAAAATTCCGGCAAACTCGGGCCTGATTTTTGAAGTGGAGTTGATTGCGGTAAATCCGGAACCACCCGCCACGAAACCCTGATGCCATGCCGCCGGGTGGGAATCGGAATTTGGGTCACAAAAAGTTACGAAAAGGCACAAAAATTGATTGAAAGGTCGAATGCGCGGAAGGTGGCGGAGAGAACGGGAATTTGGGCTGCGGAATTTTCACACCAGGAACGCAAAGGAAGCGAAGAAGCTGTGTTCTTTGTGATCTTTGCTTCCTTCGTGTAAAATCCACTCTCTGTTAACTCTGTTTCCTCCTGTTAAAAATTCCGGGTTCAGATGGCCGGATTTCTGTCACAGAAAGCTCAGGGTTAGGAAGGAGTGTACAGAGTTGGGGAAATGGACTGTATCCATTCCGGCGGATTTATCGGTGGACTGTGTCGCAGGTTTGAAACCGATCGAATATCCTGAAGGCCGATGGGGGCATCGGCCCCTACCTTCGATATGACGCTGAGGCATCACGCCGTGATCTGCTCTGCGTTGGGTTGCGTGCAAGCACGCAACCTACGTCACTTTGCATCTGTCTTGGTGGCGGCGGTATTTTCGCGACGTCGTTCTCCGCGGACATGCTCGCGGGGAGCGGGAGCCTCGGTAGGCAGGGCGTCTTTGCAAAGTTCAAGGATTTCAATGGTCGTGAGTCCGGTTTGGGCGGCCTCGTTGGTGCTGACTCCGGCATCTTCCTCAGCGGGCGCCACCACGTCCGGCCCGTTAAGCAGAACCGGTTTGGCGAAACCACCGCCGCGACTGAGCATGCCCGTGACTGCTTTTTCGGCGAATGCCCGGCTGCGCGTATGCGCGTAGGCGTAGGCCGCGAGACGCGGCCCGCTTTGTTCGTTCAGGATGTAGCGGGCGTCCGCGCCTTCCGTTCCGGTGGTTTTGTCGCGGGTGAGCACGTCGGCGGGTGCGCCGCCGATCCGGCAGTACTGCGCCCAGGCGGTCTCGAAGTCTTTTCGTCCCAGCAGAGGCACGAGTTCAAACATCACTTCGCCACCGCCCTGAATGGTCGCGAGGTTATAGCTCACGGGCACGGAAGTCTTGGTCAACGGATCGCGAATGGCCGTGAGTTTTCCGATGGCGATATCGTAGCCGACGATTTGCGCGCCGCCGCCCTTGAGTTTGCCGATGCCTCCGCCGGGCAGATCGGGATTCAATCCGTTCAACTGGCCGCTTTGGAGCCAGAAGGGCATTTGTACTATCGAGTCCACGCCCGCGAGAATGCGATCGCGCCACTTCACGTCGCCGGTGCGTTCCCATTCGGTCATCCAGTTGCCGGCGAGGGCGAACCAGTCGGGTCCGATACGGATGCGCATCGCGAATTCCGGTTCGCCGGGTATGGGCGGGGCGGCGAGGCGCATCGGGTCGAACCGGGCGACGGCTTCGTCGGAATGGACCATCGCGCGCATGATGTCACCCGTGCGCTCGTCGGTGGTGAGGTAGTAAAACGGACGCCAGTGGGCGGCCTGGCTGATGCGCGCCTCTTTTGCGCCGCAACCCCATTTGACGACGTTATGCCGCGAACCCAGTCCAGCCATGGGGCCGATGGAGTAGACGTTTGTTTCACTGGTGTTGCGGGTCAGTGCTTCCGCGAGACGGAAGAGATCCGTGCGACCCGAACGCAGGAAACTGTACCAAACCCAAAGCGGTGCGCCCAGTTCAGTGTTGTCCCACGCGTGACCGCCCCAGTCGTAGTGCCACACGTGACGCGGCGCGGAATACGAATGCATGAAATCGCCGAACTGCCAGAAACCGTACCAATGCCGCGAGTCCACCTGCTTCTGGTAGTAATCGAGCACGGAATCCAAGCCGTCCTCGATGGTCTTTTTGAAGGGAGTCGATCGATCGGGCAGGCTCCAGACACCGAAGACGCCGGTCGAATGCATATACTCCGGAGTCACGGCCAGCAACGGGAGCACGGAACCGGTCGCGGCTTGCGCGGCGGTCGCGGCGCGGGTGGGCAGTCCGGGACCGTTGGGATAAAGTGTGAGTTCGCTGGTGCGGGCGACGCCGTAGGCCGTGCTCATGCCGGGTTGCACGTCCTCGTACGAGGCGAGCAGACCGTGGGCGACGAGGTCATAGTGCCTCATGTCCATTGGCGGGCCGTCGGGCGACCATAACCACGCGGTCAGTTCGGCGACGGGTTTGCTGGCGTGATGCACTTCCAGCCCGGCCGGATAGGATTGCCAGAAATTCTTTACGCTGATGCCTAAGCCGCTCTGAAGATCCCCGACAAAGGCCAGGCCGGCCGCCCGTTGGCCGCCGACGGAAGACAACCAGGTGCTCTTCGGATTGGTGCGCTTCACGATCGTGAAGCCGTCAGGCGTGGGCTGCGAAAGCTTGAAGTCGTCCCAGATGGCATTTTGCGCAAACATGCCGCGTCCGGTGAAGGGTTGTCCGGTTTCCTGCTCAACGTTGCCACCGCCGGGTTGGAGCGGTTCAGACCACACGCCGTTGTTCGCTCCGGCGAAGCGCACGGTTCGATTCCGCGGTTCTTCGTGCAAGGGAACCGCGAACCTCACGCCGAGCCCGCGGACGAAATCCTTTTCCTGGTCGCCGTCGAAAATGATGGTGTGGACCAATCGCACCGAGGTTTCGCCGCTATAGAAGTAAAGCCGGACGATGAAGGGCAGCCACTCGCGCGTCGAATTCACCGCCCGGTGGAATCCCTCGATCCTGACCACGGCGCGGACCGGACCCGATTGCTCAACGACTACCTGTTTCACGGCGCTTAGAAAATTTTCGCGCTTGGGTGCGTCCTCATTGTCTGTGGAAGGACCGTTTTGCAGAAGGCACACCAACTGGCCGTCGCGCGCCACCTCGGTTCCGCCGATGGTCAGCGAATCGATGAGATTGCTGCCGGTAAGCGGAATCGCGCACTTCAGGGCGCCGGTGTCGATGACCACAGCCTTGGCGTCTTGGTTGATCTTCAGGTTGCCCGTTGCGCCGGAGGTTCCGGGCGTCAGGGTAAGTTCTCCCTCGAGACCGGCGGGTGCGACCGTTGCTAGGCCGCTCCATTTCAGTGACCCGTCGGGCCAGTACGCGAGCGGCCAGGTCTGGGTCGGAAGCGATTTACCCGCGGCGTCGGTGAGGGAGAATGAGGCGTCGCGCGGCACGGCTCCCTGTGGCCAGGGAACACCCCAGCTTACGCCGGTCGAACTCGCGGCGGCCGGCGGGTTGAGCCAGTGCAATTTGACGGGCGCGGAGGCTGCGGTGGCAAAACAGGCAAACGAGAAACTGGCGGCAGCGGCGGCCGCGATGACTTTAAGTTGGGGCATCATGGAGGTTGGGGCTGACAGAGGGGACGGGTGAATCTCCCTCTGAGACGTTCGCGCCCGGAAAGGTTACGGCAATCCAGTCCGCGTCGTACTGTCAGATGAAATTGCAGCCGGCGCGAAGCCGCTGCGCGGGATCGCGCCGGTGCCGCAATTTACGGTGCGCGGGTCTTGAACGCCGTGATATCCGGACCCGGATTGGCGCTGCCCGCGCGATGAAACGCGAACGTGGCGAGATTGAGATTGCCGCCGGATTCGATGCGGACGGTGAGCAGGGCAACTCCCTTGGGAAGTTTGAGAGTGAAACCGTCGCGTGCGACATTCCAGTGATGCCACTGCCGCCATGAAATCGTTTCGGCGGGATCGAAGGTGGAAGGCACCGCCATCGGCACCGGAGTGCCGCCGTTCACGCTGATCGAAATACCCGCATCGCGCTGGGCGGTGTACAAAACGTCGGCGGAGTAGTCTCCGGGTTCGTCCACGTCCACCGTGAGATTGAACCATTCACCCGGACTGTTCCACCCCACGTAGAGCAGGCCGAGTGGGGGAGTGACCTTGTTGCAGGGGGAATCGAGGTCGTTGAGTTGTTTGGTGTAGGAAATATCGATGCCTTCGCGCCGGCGAAATTCGTTCAGATAACTTCCGTCAACCGGATTCAGTTTTCCGCTGCCTTGATTTTCCTGCTCGGAATCGTGGTAGGCGATACCTTCGCCACCCAGATCGTAGTAGGCGCAAAAAACCGGACCCGGAATTCGCTGCCTTCCCTCGTGATAAACAGTGTCGTGAAACGGTTCACCCGCGTGGGCCGAAACGAGCAGGAGAAGGCCGGAAAGAATCCGCGGCAAAGTGGGGTTCATGGGATACTCCCGGACAAAACAGCAGGAATCACGGGAGCGCGAGATCAACCTTGGGCTTTGGACTTCAGCGTGACGCGATCGATCGTTTCCGCCTCAGCAAGTCTTGAACTCCCTCCTTCATCCGACACAAAGGAGGATCACGCATGACTCCCCTCCGCCCCGCCATTCTTGTGGTCGAAGACGAAGCCGCCATTGCCGAGACCATGGTTTATGCCCTGCAAACCGAGGGATTCGTCGCCGTGTGGAAAAGCACGGGGCGCGACGCGCTGGCGGTGGCGCAGGAGCAGCCTTTTGCCCTCGCGGTGCTCGACGTCGGTTTGCCCGACATGAGCGGCTTCGATGTCTGTCGCGAACTCCAGCGGGCCGGACGCCTGCCGGTGATTTTCCTCACCGCGCGCAGTGGCGAGGTGGACAAGATTGTCGGGCTCGAACTGGGCGCGGATGATTACATGGCAAAGCCGTTCAGTCCGCGTGAACTCACCGCGCGGGTTCGTGCGGTGCTCCGGCGCACCGGGGAAAACAACCCGGCGCCTGCACCTGCGGCGTCGCCGGCCGTGGCAATTGCCCGGGCGGTCTGGCAAAATGATGCGGTCCGATGCCGGATCAGCTATCGCGGCCGCGCATTGGAACTGACGCGCAACGAATATCGCCTGCTGGCGGCGCTGATTGCGGCGCCGGGCCGGGTGTTCAATCGCGACCAGTTGATGACGGCCGCGTGGGATGACCCCGGGGCATCGCTGGATCGCACGGTTGATGCCCACATCAAAACCTTGCGCGCCAAACTGCGCGAGTGCGCGCCCGAGGCGGATCCGATCGTGACGCATCGCGGCCTGGGTTATTCGCTGCGGGAGGAAACGTGAGCCTGCGCATCCGGCTTCTGTTGGTGTTGCTCACCATTTATTGTGCCGGAGGTTATTTCCTGACCAGCTGGACACTCGAGCAGGTGCGTCCGCGTTATCTGGAATCGATGGAGGAATCGCTGGTGGACACCTCGGTGCTGCTGGCATCGTCGGCGGAAACGCAGTTGAAGGATGGAGCGCCGGACATGCATGGATTGCAGCTGACGTTTGAAGGTGCGCGCAGCCGGCAATTGCAGGCGCAGATTTACACCCTGAAAAAAACCTCGGTTGAGCTGCGCGTCTACGTGACCGATGCGAAAGGCATCGTGGTGTTCGATTCCGCCAATCAGGCGTACGGAAAAGATTTTTCGCGATGGAACGATGTCGCCCGCACGTTGCAAGGCGGGTACGGGGCCCGGGCGACCTACGAGACTCGCGGCGATCCGGACTCGCTGACCTTTTATGTCGCGGCGCCGATTCGTTCCGGCAGCGATATTGTGGGGGCTCTCTCAGTGGGAAAGCCCACGCGGGCGATCAACGAACTGGTGGCGGCGGCCAAACGGAAAATCGCGATCGGGGCGGCGATCGGGGGACTCGCGCTGCTGGTGATTCTGCTCGCGGTGCTGTCCTGGGTGATTGCCCCCCTCGAGCGGCTGACCGAATATGCGCGCGCGGTGCGCGATGGAAAGCAGGCGACGGTGCCCCCGCTGCCCGGACGAACCCTGCAGGAGCTGGGCCGGGCGTTTGAGGAAATGCGCGATGCGCTGGAAGGCCGGCAACACGCGGAGCGTTACACGCAGGCGCTGGCCCACGAGGTAAAGGCGCCGCTTGCAGCGATCCGGGGCGCGGCGGAACTGATGAGCGAGGAAATGCCGCTCGAACAGCGCCGGAAATTTCTGGGCAATATCCGGGGCGAGTCCGCGCGCATTCAGCAAATCATCGACCGCCTGCTCGAGCTGTCCTCGCTCGAGGCGCGCAAAGCCCTGCGGCAAACGGAATCGATCGATGCCGCGAGTCTGGTGGCAGAGGCGGCGTCGGTGCTGACGGCCGCCTATGCCGGTGCGCAAGTGACCCTGACGACGGAACCGGCCACGGTGTCCCTGCGCGGCGAACGTGTGTTATTGCGCGAGGCGCTGGTGAACCTCCTGCAAAACGCGTTGGATTTTTCCTCCGCGGGCGGAGCCGTCCGCCTGGGGGTAAAAATGGAAAATGGCCGCGTGGTGTTTCTGGTGGAAGACAATGGTCCGGGAGTGCCCGATTATGCGCTGCCGCGGGTTTTTGAGCGGTTTTATTCACTGCCACGTCCGGGGACCGTACGCAAAAGCACGGGGTTGGGGCTGGCCCTCGTACGCGAGATTGCGCACCTGCACCAAGGCGACGTGGCACTCGCCAATCGCCCGGAAGGCGGCGCCCGGGCCACGCTCTGGGTCCCGAGCGCTTAAAAGGTGGAGCGCGGCCTCCGGACGCGCTTGTTCGTGGGTGGTGCGCTTGTCGCACCACGTTGCGAGCAAGCTCGCAACCTACGGGAAGGTTATCGGTTGTGCATTGGGGAGATGGACGTGAAAAAACGCGCCCGGAGGTCGCGTCCCACCTTTTTTCCGGGAGATTTCACGCCGGCTTCATACTGGCTTCATACAGGCCGGGCAGGATGGGGGCATGAACAACGAACCCCCGGTCCTTCCCACTCCCGCCTCACGCCGCCTGTTCCTCTTTCTCAAGATCACGAGCATCTGTGTCCTGATTGGGTTGTTGCACATTCCACTCAGCCTGACGCAAAATGTGCTTAATGAGCGGCAGGGCTATCAAGCCGCCGCGACCGATGAAATTGCCGGCATTTGGGGACGTCAGCAACTGGTGACGGGGCCGGTTCTGATGGTTCCTTACGCCTATAAGATCCAGGTGGTGAAATCCAAGGTCGTCAATGGACGCGCGGTTCAGGTGGAGGAGACGGAACTCACCACGGCGTCCGCCTATTTTCTGCCCGATACGCTTTCGATCACGGGTGCGGTGGATCCCGAGGTGCGGCACCGCGGAATTTATGAATCGGTGGTCTATGCCACGCGGTTGAAACTGGCGGGAAATTTCTCCCCGGACTTTGCGGCGGCGGGAATCGAGGCCGACCGGATTGACTGGGAAAAAGCCCGGGTGCAATTCGGCGTTTCGGATCTGCACGGGGTGCGTTCGGTTGGCCCCTTTCAGCTCGCGACGGGTAAATCGCACGCGTTCGAGTCGTCGGAAGTTTCGTCCGGATCACTTCCGCTTGAGGCCAAGGTCGAGGGTGTGGCGGCAACGAAGCTGGATTTCACGATGGACGTGGCCTTACAGGGCAGTGAGCGACTTGAAATCGCCCCGGTCGGCAAGGTTACCACGGTGGCGCTCAGCTCCCCCTGGGGTGATCCTTCGTTTATCGGCGCCTATCTGCCGGTGAAGCGTGCGGTGGACGGCGGGGCCTTCAAGGCCGAGTGGGAGACGTCGCATTTCAGCCGCGGTTTTCCGGCGAGCTGGACGGATCGCACGACCAAATCCGGCGAGGTCTTCCAGAAGATCGGGCAGGCGGGGTTTGGCGTCCGCTTTGCGCAACTGGCCGGCGGATACAGCATGGCGGAGCGGGCCCGGAAATACGGCGTGCTGTTCTTTGTCCTGGTTTTTGCAGTGTTTTTCCTCTTCGAGATCACGGCGTCGATCCGGATTCACCCGCTCCAATACGCGCTGGTGGGGGCGGCGCTCTGCTTGTTCTTTCTCGGGTTCCTGGCACTCACCGAATTTTGGGGGACGGGCCCCGCGTACGCGGTGGCGGCGGGCGTGTGCACGCTGCTCGTCACCGCGTACGCCTGGAGTTTTCTGAAGACCGGTCTGCGCACAATCGTGATCGCGGGCGGACTTGGCACGACTTATGGCTATCTGTATTTTGTGCTGAAGTCGGAGGACTACGCGCTGGTGGCCGGGACAGTTGCGTTGTTTGCCGCGCTGGCGCTCGTGATGTTCTGCACGCGGAAGATCAACTGGTATGAGGTCGACTCAAGTTCGCTGGCGAAACCGGCCCGGTGAAAATCGACCACGGCTGGTGATCAGGCAAGCGAGGCGCCACCTGCTACAGTTTGGGTGCCGCTTCCTTGCCGGTAAAAAACCGGCGCAGATATAACAGGTAACCCGCAAACAACCCGATCCCAAACAAACAAAACCAGGCAAAGTGGTTAGACTGGAAGAGGGGATTGGCCGTGATCTGGCGGATCTGCGCTTCGCGCAATCCAGACAGCTTATAGTAGTCGGCCAGATCGATACGGAGAAACGTAATGGCTGAGCTTATACCGACGACCACAATCGCCACGGTGTACAGCAGCCAGGTGCGAAGATTCAGGCGGTAAAATCCCCACGCCGAGTACAACGAAAAGACGACAAATCCGAGGAAGTACAATCGTGCCGGCCATCCAGTGATCACAATACCCGCCAGCGGTACGGCGTTCCAGAAACCGGGCATAAGCAGCATGGAAATGCCGCCATAGGCTTGAACGAGGCACATGGCGATCACGGGCAACGGGCAACGATCGGTCCAACGCTCGATTGGATCCCGTTGCTCACAGGTAAGCTTTACGTTCCGGCTGCGATAGAAAAGGACCAGACTGCCGGGTATGACGACGTAGAAGATAAAGGAGAACACCACCGTTACCACTTTCGCCACGATCAGCGCGGCCGGCGGAAGCTCCTGTCCGGATTGTTGGGCGATCGTGCTCATGGAGCTCAGGGTGAAAGGCAGTACGACAATTGAAACCGCCCCCACGCAAAGCCCCATCCAGCCCAAGCAGAGCAACAAGGCACGCGCCCAGCGTCTGCACATGATTGATCCGATGCCCAGCCAGATCAGGGTCGTGGCACTGGCGACGAGGGTGAACAGGGACGATCCCATCATGCGCGGGTCCAGGTTTCCGTCCGTCTTTTTTGCGGCCATCACCAGCCCCAAAATCATGAAGGGAATCGTCAAGGCGATGAAACCGCCAAGAATGATTTCAAGGATGCCGAAAATAATCAGGCCGGTCCGGCGATCGCGATGGGTTGGCGGCGGGGTAACGGGAAGCGGTGTGTCCATGGGCGGGGTAAATGAAAGGCGGTGCGATGCCGCGGGAAATCACAGCAGCGTCTGCTGATTGGTTTGGCCGGTGAGCGGTTTCAGGCCGATGGCATGATAGCCCCGCGGTGTGAGCACTCGGCCCTGGGCCGTGCGGGCGAGGTAACCTTCCTGGATGAGGAAAGGCTCGTGGACTTCCTCGAGGGTTTCGGCTTCCTCGCCGACGGCGATCGCGATGGTGCCGAGGCCGACCGGCCCGCCTGCATAGTTTTCGGCCATCAGGCGCAGGACACGTTTGTCCATTTCGTCGAGTCCGGCGGCGTCGATTTCCAAAAGTTCAAGCGCCGCGGAAGCGACCGGCTGGGTGATTTTTCCACTGGCTTTTTCCGAAGCGTAATCGCGCACAAAATTGATCAGGTTGTTCGCGATGCGCGGCGTGCCACGGGCGCGGCGGGCGATTTCCTCCGCACCGCCGGCATCGATCCCGACCTTGAGCAGTTCGCAGCTGCGGCGGACAATCGTTTCGAGCGTGGTCCGATCGTAATAATCGAGCCGTGTGTTGAGTGTGAAGCGCGAGCGCAGCGGGGCGGTGAGCAGTCCGGAGCGCGTGGTGGCGCCGATCAGGGTGAAGCGCGGAATCGACAGCCGCACGCTGCGCGCGTTGGGACCCTGGTCGATCATGATATCGAGCCGGAAATCCTCCATCGCACTGTAGAGATATTCCTCGACGGTCTTGGGAATGCGGTGGATTTCGTCGATGAAGAGAATGTCGCCTTCCTCCAGATTGGTCAGCAACCCGGCGAGATCGCCCGCTTTTTCGATCACGGGACCGGAGGTGACGCGCACGTTGCGGCCCAGCTCATGACCCAGAATGAAGGCGAGCGTGGTTTTTCCGAGGCCGGGCGGACCGGAGAGCAGGATGTGGTTGAGCGCTTCACCGCGGCGTTTCGCCGCGCCCACCATGACCTTGAGCCGTTCGACGGTTTTGGGCTGTCCGGAAAAATCGGAAAACGAAAGCGGACGCAGGGCGGCCTCGGCGGACGAGACCGGCGCGGTCAGCGCGGAGGTGAGAAAATTGGTTCCCGTGGCAGGCGCCGGGATTTTCGATTTGCGATTCTCCATTTTCGATTGGGTCACAGCGTAATTGTCGCGAGAGATTTCGATGGGCTCTGATTCAGCGATAGGGGCAAATCAAAAATCACGAATCGAAAATCGAAAATTTGTTTCACTTCCATTCCACTTCCGCGCCGAGGCTGCGGAGATTTTCGACGAAATTCGGATGGGCGCGTTTGATGGTGTCCGCGTTTTTCACGACGCTTTTCCCCGGAATACTCGCGGCGACCATGTAGAGGGCGACGGCGGCGCGGATGATGTAGGGAGCCTCGACGGTCGCAGGGCGAAGCGGCTTCGCGCCAAACACGGTGATGCGATGCGGATCGCTGACAACCACATGGGCGCCGAACTTGGAGAGCTCCGACATCCAGGTGAAGCCGCCTTCATACACCTTATTCCAGAACATCACCGCGCCTTTTGAACGCACACCCAGCGCGATCATGCAGGGCAGCAGATCGACGGGAAAATAAGGCCAGGGGGCGGCCTCGATTTTCGGCAGCAAATTCGAGGTGAACGGCTCCTCGACAATCAGTTTTTGATTTTTGCGGACGAGGGCGGTGTCGCCCTGGTAATCGATTTTGACACCCAGCTTGGCAAAGGAACGGTTGATCAGGTCAAAATGGTGCGGCAGGGAATTTTTCACCTTCACTTCGCCGCCGGTGATGGCGCCCAGCGCGAGGAAGGTCACCACTTCATGGTGATCGGTATTGATGGTGAAGGTGCCGCCCTTGAGTTCCCTGACGCCGGTGACGGTGAGCTGGCTGGTGCCGAGGCCGGCGATTTTGGCGCCCATCGCAGCCAGCACGGTACAGACATCCTGCACGTGCGGTTCGCTGGCGGCGTTGAGCAGCACGGATTCGCCGTCGGCGAGCACGGCCGCCATCACGAAGTTCTCAGTGGCGGTGACCGACATGTAGTCCGGCCAGTGGCGGGCACCCTGGAAGCGGCCTTTCAGCGAAAGCTTCAGGTCGTCGCCATGGGAAATCTTTGCGCCCAGTTGTTCGAGAATTTCCAAGTGGGGATCGAGTTCGCGGATTCCCAGCGAGCAGCCCTTCGAGTTGGTCGGCAGCGTGATTTTTTTCATGCGCTGCAAGAGCGGAGCGAACAACAGCACGGATGAGCGCATGCCCGCCGGGAGTTCGCCGTTGAGCCGCTTCGCGTCGAATGCGGAGTGGTCGATCTCCATCCGGCCGGCGGTGCGATCCCACGCGATGACGGAGCCTTGCTCGGCAAAAAAGCTGACCAGCTTTTCGACGTCGGTGATGTTGGGGACGTTGAGCAGGGTGACCTTGGCGTCGGTGAGAAGCGTCGCGCACAGGATGGGCAGCACTGAATTCTTGTTGCCGGACGGAGTGATTGTGCCGCTCAGGGCTTTGCCGCCATGAATGATGAGATCAGCCATCGAAGAAAGGGAGTGGGGAAAGGAGGTGGTGCGGGCGCCGCGGTGGTTCCTGCTTTGGCCGGGCAATAAAAAAGGCGTCTGCGGGTGCAGACGCCTTTGAATGCGATTCGCGCGGCGCGCGTTGGCAAGGATTAAGTGGCTGAAGGGCCACCGGAATTCGCGTTGCGATCACCGCCACCGCGATATTCGCCATTGCGCTGGCCACGGCCACGACCGCCGCGACTGCGACGACGATGACCTTCGCCACCCTCGTGACGGGGACGGTTGCCACCTTGGGAACGATCTCCGTCCCGTGATCCGTTGGAACGAACTTCCGCGGGAGCCGGGGTTTCAGGCACAGCGCCGAACAATGATTTCACCCAGCCGAAAAAGCCGCCACCTGATTTCGGCGCTTCTGCCGCAGGTGCGGAAGAAACCGCCGGCGATGAGGCTGCAGGAGCGCTGAACGCCGGACGATTGTCGCGTGGTTCGCGGGGAGCGCCGCCGTAGTTGGTCGGCGTCGGCACGTAATTGTAGCCGGGACGCACGTAGAGAAACTTCGCCGGAATCTTCGAGATGTCGAACGGCTCGGCAGCGGCCCGGGATTCCTCCCGGCGCGGTGACTCTTCGCGTCGCGGGCGATCCTGGCGTGATTCACGGGCCGGACGGAAACCTTCGCTTTCCCAAGTCTGGGCGGGCGTCGATTTTGGTTGTTCCGGCGGGAGGATGTTGAGTTCCGCCTGGACTTCGGGTTCGGGTGTCGCGGTGGCAACGGGAGCCGCGTTGACGACGGACTCGGTTTTGACGGAGGCAGCCGGAGGTACGAAAGCGGCCGGCGCGGGAGCGACAACCGGTGCGGTTTCTACTGGGGCTGCAGCGGCCGGTGTTTCCACCGGTGCGAACGGGTTCTGGTATTCACGCGGCGCCGTGACAACTTCGATGGCGGTCGGCGTGTAGGGGGTGGAGGCTGTCGAGGAGGCAACAGTGGCACTGGGACGCTTACCCTTCCCGCGGGCCAGGCCAGAGCCACGGGTGCTGCCGAAAGAAGACTCGGCGGTTGACGCCGGACTGGTCGCGGTGGCTTCGGCAGAAGCTCCGGACGATTCATTGGAGGACATGTCTATGTTGTTGTTTGAAAGCGCCTGCTCGGAAGCGGCGCGGGTTGTTGATGCCAGCCGGAGCTCGGAAATCTCGCTCAACGGCGGCATTCGCCTTTTAACCTTCTCCAACCTCCCTGAGAGGGCAACTTAATTATTCCCCTCCGGCCAAGGGCGGCTTGCCAGCGACCAGCCGGCCCACCACGCTGCGCCCATGGACAAATTCGAGGAAATTTTTCGTATGCAAGATGCGCTGAACAAGCGCATTGGAGTGAGTCTGCCGCCCCCCTCCGACGAGGAGAAGGCGAAGTGGATCCTCAATTACACGCGGGCGATGCAGCAGGAAACGGCTGAACTGATCGATAGCGTGCCGTGGAAATGGTGGGCAAAGTACCAGAAATTTGATGAGCAAAACGCCAAGGTCGAGGTCGTCGATCTCTTCCATTTCCTGGTTTCGCTCGCGCAAACCCTCGGGATGACCGCCGACGATGTGTATCAGGCGTACCTGAAGAAAAACGCCGTGAATCACCAGCGTCAGGACTCGGGTTACGTGAAAAAAGACGAGGCCGACTCAAAACATATTTGAGCGGCCCCGGAGTCCGATTTGATCGGGACAGGCTTACGGACTGGAAGCGACCTTGTAGCTCGGATTGTTGCGGCCGGCGCGAACGAGGGAGTTGTACTTGGCCACATCCTCCTGTGCGCCCTCGCCGTCGCCCACGGTGGCGCGGAGTTTGGCGCGCTCCTTGTAGTAGGCGGGTTCATCCGGTGAGAGCTGGATGGTGGCATCCAAATCGGCCAGCGCCGCTTCGCGATCACGATTGCCCGCCTTGATCGCGCTGCGAAGATGAAACGCGGCGGCGCAAGTGGGGAAGAGATTGACCATTTCGTTGGCGCTTTCGAGGGCTGCGACCGTGTCGTTCATCGACAGGAACATTTCGATGCGCGCCAGGTGCGGGGAAGTGGCGCCCGGGTTCAATTTCATGGCGAGGGAGAAGTCGGCGAGTGCGGCTTCGCGTTGCTGCAGGTGGCCGCGGGCAATCGCGCGTTTTTGGTAACCAAGATAGTCCACAGGACGCAGCGCGATCGCACTGCTGTAATCTTCGATCGCTTCCTGATAACGGTCCAGGCTGACCAGAAGATCA
Source organism: Verrucomicrobiota bacterium (assembly GCA_048498875.1). Taxonomy (GTDB): domain Bacteria; phylum Verrucomicrobiota; class Verrucomicrobiia; order Opitutales; family Opitutaceae; genus Lacunisphaera. The sequence continues at coordinate 743 of JBEHXD010000042.1, read as the reverse complement.
GCCCTCGCGGTAAAATAACGGAGATCCGAAACGTTCAGGCGAATCGCCTCGCCGTAGTCCACCAGCGCACTGATTGCATCACGCTGCTTTTCCCTGGTGGTGGCGCGGAGAAAATAGGCATCCGCAAGGTTGGGGTTTTCCGTGATCGCCTGGTCCAGAACGCGGACGGCGCCAATATAGTCGCTTTGACTGAGCTTTTTTTGCGCTACCAGCAATTGATCGGGAGTATTTTCAACCGCCAGCGCGGAAACAGCGAGGGCAACGAATCCAGCGATAAATGACAGGTTCGGTTTCATGCTTAATGTATATGTGTTGCATTAAGCGTTGGCGATAAAAATAGGTGTTAAACCCTACTGAAATACCATTTTTACGAACGGATCTGGAATGCTTCAATAATGCTGTATCTTTTTGGTTATAGGAATTATAAGACACATGCGTCACTTATAACCGGAAAATCACCCTATAATCTAAAGCCTCCGAAAAGGCTTTTTACCAAGATTGCCTGATCCCGGCCCGGGCCAATCGGGGAGGAGCGATGCTCTCCACACTATTGGCGACTCGGCCGGTCTCCACACGTTCGGAAAAGAGATTCTCCACTCCGATAAAAATCTCTCCGCGTTTTCCAGCCGGACAGGACAGGCCGAGATCAAAGGTGGTCGCGGGGGCGAGGGGCAGGGTGTTTTCGTCGTCCTCAAATTGTCTGCTGATGTACCGGATACGAGCGGTCGCCTTGATTTTCGCGG
>JBEHXD010000041.1:0-18476 GCA_048498875.1 Verrucomicrobiota bacterium | reverse complement strand
CCTCCATGGGCTGGGTGTTTCGTCGTTTCAACAAGGGCAGTCAGGACTACTTCGCCGGGGGATTTCGCATGGCGTGGTGGATGCTGGGGGCCAGCTCCTTCATTTCCAATTTCAGCTGCTGGCTTTTCACCGGCGCGGCGAACATCGCCTACACGTACGGCATCCTGATCTTCGGATTCTACGGCATCGATATCCTCGGATTTATCGTGAGCTACGTGTGGTTTGCCCCGCGCTTTCGCCAGCTCCGGCTGGTCACGGCCATGGACGCGATCCGGTTGCGTTTCGGCCGGGCCAACGAGCAGTTTTTCACGTGGCTCAATTTCATCAACTCCCTCGCCATCGCCGCGGTCTGGTTGCTGAGCCTGTCGATCATCCTTTCCTCCGCCTTCAAGTTTCCTCCCACGCAAGTCATCATCGTCACCGGCGTCGTGGTCGTGTTTGTGGCTCTGCTGGGCGGAAGCTGGGCCGTCGTCGCAAGTGATTTCATCCAGCTCCTCGCCCTGCTGAGCGTCACGGTCGTGGCGAGCGTTCTGACGATCGTGAAGGTCGGCGGCCCGGCGGCGTTCATCGCGCAAATCCCCGCCGGACACTGGCAATTTTTTCATCCCGCGGGATCGATCCCCTACGACTGGCTCTATCTCGTGACCGGTCTGATCAGTGCGAGCTACATGAAGAACAACGTCACGTACGCCGCCAAATACATTTCGGCCAAGGACGGCCGGGACGCGCGGCGCTCCTCGCTGATTCCGTTGATCGGCTATGTGGTGATGCCTTTCGTGTGGTTCATTCCGCCCCTGGCTGCATTCACTCTGGTCCCGGACCTGCGCGAACAATCCTTGATGAAGATCCCCGGCGAAGCCGCCTACATCGCCGTGGTGCTCAAAGTGCTCCCGAGCGGACTCATTGGCCTGATGATCGCCGGCATGTTTTCCGCCACGATCGCCAGCATGGACGTGGCATTGAACAAAAACGCCGGATTTTTCGTGAAGAATTTCTATCAGCCGATCCTGCGACCGCGGGCCAACGATCGCGAACTGCTCTTCGCCGGCGAGATGGCCACCATCTTCTTCGGCGTGGTGATCACCACTTTCGCCCTCGTGATGGCCGCAGGTTCGAGTGTCTCGCTGTTCGACGCCTTCCTCTACATGAACGCCTATCTCGGCGTACCTCTTTCGATTCCGATGTTTTTGGGCATGGTAGTGCGACGCGTGCCCCACTGGGCCGGATGGGCCACCACTCTCTGTGGAATTCTTACCACGGCCGTTTGCTACCTGTTGGTCCCGACCGAGACTGGACACGCGCTGCTCGCTCCATGGCTCGGTGAAAAAATCTATGCGTACCTGATCACCAACCGTTTTGTGATCACGCATCTTGTCGGCGTGCCGCTCACCATGGGTTTCTTTTTCTGCACCCGCTGGTTTTATCGCGGAGACGATACTCCGGAAGCCGCTGAAACCACGGAATTTTTCCGTCGCATGAACACCCCGGTCGACTTCGAGAAGGAAGTCGGTGGCGACAACACGCCTGCACAGGCCCGCGTACTGGGCACGATGGCCTGCATCTATGGCGGATTCGTCACCGCCCTGCTGCTCATCCCCAATCCCTGGACAGGGCGCGCGGGCATTGGAGCGTGCGCCCTCTTCCTCTGGGCTGTCGGGCTCGGGCTGCTCGCCTACTCCCGCCGCACCACGGGAACCGATCGTATTTCCTCTCCTTCCACGCCTGCTCCTGAAATCGCCGATGCTAAAGCCTCAACGTAACTCCGTCCGGGAACTGCTCCCGCTCGATGGATTCTGGCAATTCCGCCGTGATCCGGCCCAAACGGGCGAAACCAGCGGCTGGACCGCGGGGTTTCAGCCGGAATGTGAACTGGCCGTGCCAGGCAGCTGGAACGAGCAGCGCTCCGACCTCGCTCATTTCTTCGGCTGCGGCTGGTACCAAACCCGTTTTTACGCGCCCACGAATTGGATCGGACGCGGAATCTGGCTGCACGTCGGCGCAGCTCAACGGCGCGCCCGTGTGTGGCTCAACGGCCGTTTCGCCGGAGCCCATCGTGGCGGGTGCCTCCCGTTCGAATGTGATTTCCATTCTCTGATCAAGACCGGCGAAAACCTGCTCGTGATCGAAGTGGACGGTTCGCTCGATCCCTGGGATTTGCCACCCGCACGATTGCAGGAGGGCGAGGAACGGGCCGGATTCCACAACAGCAATCCCGCGGTCACCTACGATTTTTTCCCCTTCGCCGGGCTTCACCGGTCGGTGAACCTCCAGCTCACTCCCTCACCCCTGCGCATTGAAAACCTGCGGGTGAAATCCAAATTATCCCACGACCTTCGCGCCGCCACGGTCGAAACCGTTTTGGAATGTTCCGCCGCGAACGTGACCCAGAACACCACCGTCTCCGTCGAAATCGACGGCGTCTCCCAGACCGCATCTGTGGATGCCGCCGGGCGGGCCACGTTTCACCAGATAATCGAGCAACCGCGACTTTGGGATGTAGGCCGGCCCGAACTTTATCCCGTCCGAGTCACCGTTGAAAACGCCGGGCAAACGGTGGACGCCTATGAACAAACCTTCGGCATCCGCTCCGTCGAGGTGAGCGCCGACCAGTTTCTCCTGAATGGACGGCCGATCTTTCTCGCCGGTTTCGGCAAGCACGAAGACTTCGCCATCGCGGGACGCGCCGTGGTACCACCGGTGGTCGTGCGCGATTTCGATCTCATGCGCTGGATTGGCGCCAATTCCTTCCGTACTTCCCACTACCCCTACGCCGAGGATTGGTATGAGTACGCCGACCGGCACGGCGTCCTCGTCATCGCGGAAACTCCCTTCGTCGGCCTGAACGCGCGCATGTATCGTCCGGACGTAACCGGACACGCGATGGGTTTGCTGCGCGAAATGATCCGTCGCGATCAGCATCATCCAAGTGTCGTGATGTGGAGCCTGGCGAACGAACCGGACATTGAAACTGCGGACGGCGCCGCTTTTTTCCGCCAGCTTGCCATGGAAGCCCGCGCCCTCGATCCCACGCGGCCGATCACCTACGTCGCGCATCGGGAACCTGCCGACAACGCTCCGCTCGAACACTACGACGTCGTCTGCCTGAACAAATACTACGGGTGGTACGAGCAACCCGGAGACATCGCCGGTTCGCTGACGGCCTTTGGAGACTGTCTCGACCGTTTTCGCACCGCCTTCAAAAAACCTGTCCTTCTGGCCGAGTTCGGGGCGGACGCCGTTGCCGGCATGCATCTTCAGCCGGCGGAAATGTTTTCCGAGGAATACCAGGCCGACATCGTGGCGGCGCAGTATCGTGAAGCGCGGCGACGCCCCTGGGTAATCGGGACTCACGTCTGGGCCTTCGCCGACTTTAAGACCGCACAATCGATCACGCGCGTCATGATGAACCGGAAGGGTATTTTTACCCGCGACCGGCAACCCAAACTCGCCGCCCACCGGTTGCGCGAACTCTGGGCCCAGGACAATTACACGACCGCCTGACCTGGCGCCCCGGGCTTGACCCTCGCCTGCCGAAAGGCGACGTTTCCCGTCCGGTCCGAATGAAATTTCTTCTCCTTTTCGCCGCTTCTCTCGCTGTCGTTTCCGCCGCTCCCCTGACCAAAACGCTGCCGGTTTATTCGGACGCCTGGGCGGGCAGTTCGGTGAACATGCTCGCCAACCAGAGCAGCACGTTGACGACGGCCGGAGGCTATCAATACGCGGCATTCTACGCGAACGACACCCATCTGGTGCTCGCCCGGCGCGCTCTGGACAGCGATCACTGGGAAACCCGCAAGAGCGACTACACCGGCAACGTCGCCGATGCGCACAACACCGTGAGCATTGCCGTCGACGGCGAAGGCTTTCTACACGTCTCCTGGGACCACCACGCGAATCCTTTGAATTATTGTCGCAGCGTGAAGCCAGGCTCACTCGAACTGGGACCGAAAATCCCGATGACCGGCCTCCTGGAAAAGAGCGTCACCTATCCCTTGTTCTTCAACCATCCCGACGGCGGGTTGCTTTTTCTCTATCGCGATGGGCGCTCGGGCAAGGGCAACGTCGTCCTGAATCGCTACGATCTCAAAACGCACCAGTGGCGGCAGGTGCACGAAAATCTCATCGACGGCGAAGGAGCCCGCAGTGCCTACCTGGCGGTCACGCTCGATGTCCAAGGCACGCTGCATCTCGCGTGGAATTGGCGCGACACGCCTGACGTCTCCAGCAATCACGACCTGTGCTATGCGAAATCACCTGATGGCGGAGAGACCTGGGTGACGAGCAGCGGTGCGCCGCTCAAACTTCCCATCACCGCCGCCACGGCCGAGTACGTGGTGCGCATTCCGCAACTCAGCACGATGATGAACCCGCCGAGTCTGACCACGGATGCCGCGGGACATCCGCTGATCGTGAATTATTGGGCTCCGGCCGGCAGCGGTATCCCGCAATTTCACGCGGTGCGATTCGACGGAAAGCGGTGGTCGGTCAGCCCCATCACCCAACGCACCCGGGCGTTCACCCTGACCGGCACGTCGACCAAGCGTCCGCCGATTTCCCGCGCCGCGGTATTTGCGGGCAAGACGGGTGCCGGCATTATTTATCGCGACGACGAGCGCGGAGGGCGGATCATTCTTTCTTCCTGCGATGATTTCAACGAAGGCCGCTGGCACGACACTGAACTGACCACCGATTCAGTGGACGCATGGGAGCCATCGATCGATGCCGCGCAATGGAAGCAGTTTAACCAGATTCATTTGCTGGTTCAAAAAGTCCACCAACTCGACGGCAATGACAGCAAGCCTGCCACGAGCCCCGCGGCGCCGGTGTCCAGTCTGGTGTGGATTCCATAAACACCCCCGAAAGCGTCCGTTGCCACCAAGTCGCAAGCCGATGGAAACAAATAGTTTGTATTCCTGAAATCCAGTTATCGCCGAGAGATTTAGCCCGAAAAAACCCGCCGTAAAAAAGTCGTCCCGTACTTAAGAAAGCGCGAATTCAGGCCGATCATAAGGGTTACCCCCTACCCCATGAAGATCCTTGTCGCAGACGATGATGGTACGACCAGAAAGGTTCTGCAGGCATTTCTCACGCAACTTAAGTACGAAACGCAGATCGTGGAAAACGGGGTGAGTGCGCTCGCGGTTTTGAAAGGTCCCAACGCGCCGCACATTGCCATCATCGACTGGATGATGCCGGACATGGAAGGACTGGAGGTGTGCCGGCAGATCCGTTCGACGGAACCGGCCATCGATCCCTACGTGATGATTCTCACGTCAAAAAAAGAAAAAGTGGATATTGCTGCCGCGCTCGATGCCGGGGCCGACGATGTACTTTCGAAGCCCTTTAATATCCTGGAAATGAGCGCCCGGTTGCGGGTCGCCGAACGTAGCATCAAACGTCAATTCAGACGATACAATCCCGCCGCAAACGAACCGGCGGCGCCGAGCCCGGGTGCTGCGGCGCCAATCGAAAATGTCGTAGTCACGACTACCGCCGAACCCTCCGTGGCCGGCCTCGCTGTGACCAGAATTCACGAGATCGTTCTGGGCGTTCTCCGGGAAGCCGGTCTTCCCGACGGCCGCACGCTTGAGGACACGATGGATCTGCCGCGCGCGAAGGGCTTCACCGTTTGGTCCGGTTTTGCCCTGGCTACGCCGGAACTGTGGTTGGACATCGTCCTCCAGATCGACGAGGCCAGCGCCGAATCATTTTTTTCCCAAATGGAAGGCGAGCCGCCCGCTGACCATGGCCGGCTGCTGACGTTTCTAAAGCAGATCCACACTTCATTTATTGGTGCGTTCCAACGCGAACTACAGAACCGAGGAACCGCGATGGTTGCACCTTTTTCGCCGATCGGAAGCGGAGCGTCCACCCTTCGACTGCCGGAGGATTTTCGCCGATTGAGCTATTCGCTTCGGCAATGCCTGTTCGGTCTGACGTTTGCCGTACAGCCCTGCCCCTTGCAGTTAAAACGGCCGGAACGTTTGCTCAGTTGGGAGATCCTCGCCGAATCGTATCCGCGACTGAAAAAGGAAGAAGTCACCCTGCTCAACAAGGGCGCGGTGCTCAATGCACGATTCATCGATAAAATCGCCGCGTTTGACCTGTCGACCGAGGAAAAGCAACTGGTGCCAGTCTTCGAACCATCTCCGATGGCGCTGGACTTCCTCGCCATGAGCCTGCCCTCCGCCAACGCCCGCTAGGAACTGGCGGGGTGCATTCCCGCGCGGGATCGGTTGGGAAAACCCACCAACGTGTTACGTTCGGTCATTTGCGAAACCCGGAAAAGGTTCCATCGTATAGTTGTTCCTGGACGGGTAACCGGCCCGCATGGCATCCGTCAGGGGAACTATAACGTATCAACTCAATCCAACTTTCACGCCTATGAAAAAAATTACTCTACTCTTCGCGTTGGTCGCCGGGATATTTTTCGCGGGGTGCTCAACTCCCGCCAGCCGTATCAAAGACAATCCCGCCGCCTTCGACCGCGCTACTCCCGCCCAGCAGGAACTGATCAAACAAGGCAAGGTGGACATCGGCTTCGATACCGATCTCGTTGAACTCTCCCTCGGCGTTCCCGATCGCACCCGCGAGCGCATCGACGCGAATGGCAAGGAAGTGATCTGGTCTTACGTCAACTACGAGACCAATGAAGGCGTCGTTCTCTACCGCGGCTGGTATCACCGCGGCTTTTGGGGCGGCCCCCACTACGCCTATTTTGCCGATTATCCTTCCCGCCGCGAACGCGAACATTTCCGCGTCGTCTTCCGGGATGGAAAGGTCGTGCAAATCGAACAGGAAACCTGACGGCGGTCCCGACGTGGGCGGATCAAAGACAATCCGCCCACCTTCGCTCTACTTGGGCTGATAACGCACGTAGGCGAGCTTCAGGCTGTCGGGCGACCACGAGGGAGAATTGATTGTGCCGTCGCCGCCAAAAATTTTGGCGAGCGTTTTGGTTTCACCGGTGGCCACTGAGAAAAGTTGCAAGGACACCTCGCGGTCCGCCGGAGCTCCTCGCACCCCGGGAGCGTAGGCAAGGAAGGCAATCCATTTCCCATCGGGGGAAGGATGCGGAAAACGATTATTGTTGGCGTCACTGGTAACCTGCTCCGAACCGCTGCCATCCGGATGCATTTTCCAAATCTGGGAATGGCCGGATCGATCGGAATAGAAATAGATCCATTGTCCGTCCGGGGAATATTCCGGACCTTCCTCAAATCCATCGGCGACGACCGTAGTCAACCGGGTTTCCTGACCGCCCGCCGCCGGAATGGAAAATATTCCCGCACGACCTTCGCGACCGGCGCTGAAAACCAGCGTTTTCCCGTCGGGCGACCACCCGTGAAATTCCGACGGTGCCCGGGCGGTGATCTCCTTCGGCATTCCCCCCGCCACCGGCAGGACATAAATCCGCGATTGCTGGGTTTTGCTCCGATCCGTAATCGCGAGCAGGGTTCCGTCGGGAGACAAACCGTGGCTGTCAGTACATTTGTTGGCGAAATCGGTATCCAGCGGTTCGGGTTCCGCCACGCTCCCTTTCACCAGGGAAAACCGGCAAATCTTTCCGCCTTCGTTGAAAAGCAGCATGGCGCCGTCACGCGACCAGTTGGGAGCCGCGATTCGCTTCTCGCTGTGATAGACCCGGCGGCGATCACCGGAGGCAACGGTGATCGTCTCGAGCACGCTCCGTACGGCCGCCGCATCCTTGCCGGGCGCGGAGAACTGCACATTGGAAAACACCACCTTTTCCAGCACCTCCGGTTGGTGGGCACACACGCCGATGCCGATATAAAAAGGCCCCTTGAACGGCAGGCGCACGGAGCAGCCCGACGGTTCCAGGACACCGGCCGGACCCGCGAGCGAGAGATAAACATAATCCCCGCTCTTCTCGAGCCGCATCCGTCGCGGCGCCACCACCGTCGTCTGGACTTCATGCGTGACCTCACCCGCGGCTTCACGAAACTGCAATGAAGTCAGGCCATCGCCATGCACCGCCACGTCGGCATAGGCCGAATCGGCGTCGAGCGTCTGACGGATCAGCACAATCGCCTTCCGATGGTGTTCGGCACTCTGGCCGACGAACGCGATGTCAGCCGCCAGAGCGGTATCGCCGTCGACTTGTTTCCATACGAAGTGAAACGAATCCGATTTGAACCACATGTTCGCCCCACCCCCGGCGACCGTGTAGGAATCGGCCTTGGCATCGTACACCATTCCACCTGCAAGCTTCGGCGAACCGATATCCGACTCGCCGGCAAACAGACCCCGGCTCATTTCTTCAGCTCGCACTGAAAGAGCGAGACAACCCAATCCCATCAGGAAAACGCCCATTCGAATCCGGCTCAGTTTCCGACACGAAAACACCGAAGCCGGAGGCAAACGACGAGGCAAAGTAATCATGCCGCATCAGAAAGTCTGCCGTAGGCGTGAGGCAAGCATACTTATCCTCTCAAGACTGCTGATTTGCGGTGTCGGACGCAGATCAACGCGCCCGGAGGCGCCTTACACCTTTATGGAGCTGGCGAACCGTGGTGCGCCTTGTGCGCGGCGTAGGCGGCCGTGTCGGACAGCATGGCGTCGATTGTCGCCGTCAGAGGTTCCAATCTCACCAGCCCGGAGAAAACAGCTTTATCACCGATCGCATCCGTCACCACAAACGCTGGACGCTGGTTGATTTGATGCGCGAAAAATCCCGCAGTGCTGGCCGCCACCCGGGTCGCAACCGCCTTTGATTCCGCCGCGGCGCGCAGCTTGCGGGCATCGATTTTTCCCGCCTTGGCGGCGACTTTTACCGCGAGCGCCAGGTCGCCAATCTTTACACCTTCCCGGAGCGCGGCCTGAGCCAGCGCGAGACGCACCTCATCACCGGAGAAACCAAAATCCTTTGCGGCTTCCGCCACCAGATTGGGCGCATGGTAGTGTCCTTTGCGATCCGCCTCAAACCAACCGGAATTGAGCTTATAGGATGAACGCATGACCGTCCCGCCACTGCGCCGGTAGAACCAGTCACATTGCGCCTGGGAAACGGGAAAATCCTCCGGGTTCATCAACGCGATCTTCCACTCGAACTCTGCCTGCCCGGCATAGCGCGCTTTCAACCCGGCCCACACCGGCTCAACCCAATGGCACCAGGATGAGAGCACTTCGACGTAGTAGGTAACCTTCATTAATCCAGCGTCCCTGTTCCTTAACGGGCCGTCAACGACACACCCTCGCGCCACCAGCACAGAACCAAACGACAAGGCCGGTCCACTGTGCATCCCGCAGCACGCCGCGGCGAAATTCATTCAGTGAGACTTTTGTGAGTGGGAATGGGGCTAAACCGCTTAACCGGAATTTTTCTCAACCGATGTAGGAGAGCGATGCGCCCCACTCACCGTGCGGCGCTCTTCGGGCTTCCCCGAAAACACCTCCTTTTCGCACCACCCTTTTTCAAATCGACATCGAGCGTTCCGCTTCGAACCGGCTCCGATCGTTCGCCGGAAATTTTCACACCCGTTATTTTCTTCTATGAAACAGTGGACCATCGCAAAGCGCATCATAATTGGCGGAGCCACCCTGCTGGCCTTGCTTCTTGCCGTCGCCGCGATCGGCATAATTTCCCTCCGGGGAATTGAACGGCTGACCATCAACCGCCTGCGCGACGACGCCATTCCCGGCATCGTCAACATGGCGGATGTCACCGCCAACGTTCTCCGCGGGGAAATCCAGGCACTAAAGGCGGGAAACGCCACAGACGCCGGGGAACGGGATAAACACATTAAGCAGATCGATGCCTTGGTGGCGGAAAATCTGAAGTCCCTCGACGCCTACGGCAAAGCCATCACCAGCGATGAGGATGCCGGAAATTTTGCGCGCCTGAAACAGCTGCGGATGAACTACGTGAACGACCGCGCGCACTACCTCGATTTGATCAAGGCAGGAAAATCCGAAGAGGCTGACAAATTTTCCGCCACGACCCAGAATGCCAGCTTCAGTGCCTTTCGGGATCAACTATTGATGATGCTGCGGTGGAATGAAGCCACCGCCCAAAACGCCACGGAGGAGCTCATTCGCAGCACCAAACGCGCCGTACTCGAAGCCTCAGCCGTCGCCATTCCGAGCATCGTGATCGCCGTCTTTCTCGGCTGGGTCATCATCCGCAGCGTCAACCGGGCGTTAAAGGTCATCACCACCACGATCAGCGATTCGGCCAATCAGGTCGCGTCCGCCGCCGGACAGGTTTCTGCGAACAGCCAGTCGCTCGCCGAAGGCGCCAGCGAACAGGCCGCCAGTCTCGAGGAAACCAGTTCCTCGCTGGAGGAATTGTCCTCCATGACCAAACGCAATGCCGACAGCGCCATTTCCGCCAAAACCCTTTCCGGGGAAACCCGCCACGCCGCCGAAGCCGGAAACAGCGACATGGGCCAGATGCGCCACGCCATGGACGCGATCAAGGCCTCGTCCAGCGATATCGCAAAAATCATCAAAAGCATCGATGAAATCGCCTTCCAGACGAACATTCTCGCCCTGAACGCCGCGGTGGAAGCCGCCCGTGCTGGCGAAGCCGGAGCCGGATTCGCCGTCGTCGCCGAGGAAGTGCGGGCTCTGGCCCAGCGCTCGGCCAACTCCGCCAAGGAAACCGCGGCCAAAATCGAAGTCGCCATCCGCAATGGCAACCAGGGCATGGAAATTTCGGAAAAGGTGGCGCAATCCCTCTCCGTCATTGTCGACAAAGCCCGCAAGGTCGACGAACTCGTCGCTGAAATCGCGACTGCCTCCCAGGAGCAGAACCAGGGCATCGGCCAGATCAACACCGCCGTCGGCCAAATGGACAAGGTCACCCAGTCCAACGCCGGCAACGCCGAGGAAACGGCCGCTGCGGCAGAAGAGCTCAATGCCCAGTCCGCGTCGCTCAAGGAGGCCATTGGCGATCTGCAAAAATTGGTCGGCTCACAAAATTCCGACCGGAACAAGCCGGCCGCGCCCAAGCCGGCCACCGCCGCCAAAGAGAAGCGTTATTTGAATTCACCCAAGCCACCCGCGCCTTCCGCCACACCGGGAACACTCCGGCAAAAAGAAGCTCAATCCGCGGCGGCGCTGGACAATTTCTTCGAAGACGCCTGAGCATCAGGCCGGCAGTCGCGTCTGCGTTGCGGGTCGGATCAGGAGGTAAATCCGGACAGGCACAGAGGCCTGTGGTCCGTGCAATTCGCGTGCAAGCGACATCACGACAACCGTGCCTACGCGCCGTTTTCCGGTGCGTTATGGCCTGCACAATTTTTGCCCGCCCTCGGATCGCGCTTGCCACGCTGCGCCTCGTTGCCTCTGTTTTGTACACACCTCCATGGCCTCCAACTATACTGAAGCCAGCATCAAGACCCTCAGTTCGCTCGAGCATATCCGGCTCCGGCCTGGCATGTACATCGGGCGGCTCGGCAATGGCGCGCACGCCGAGGACGGCATTTACGTTCTCCTGAAGGAAACGATCGATAACTCGATCGACGAATTCATGATGGGCCAGGGCAAAAAAATCGAGGTGGAGCTCAACGAGCGCACCATTCGCGTGCGTGACTACGGCCGCGGCATTCCGCTCGGAAAATTGATCGACTGCGTTTCCGTGATCAACACGGGCGCCAAATATGACTCCCAGACTTTCCAAAAAGCCGTCGGCTTGAACGGTGTCGGCCAAAAGGCCGTGAACGCCCTGGCGTTCACCTATGTGGCCCAGGCGTTCCGCGATGGCGAAACCAAGACGGTGGAATTTGCCCAGGGCAAACTGAAGAAGGATCACAAGGTTTCGAAAACCGCCGACAAAAACGGCACGCTGATCGAGTTCACTCCCGACGAGGCGCTCTTTGGCAAGGACTTCAAGTTCCGCACGGAATTCATCGAGGACATGCTGTGGAACTACGCCTTCCTCAATCGCGGCCTCACACTCACGTTCAACGGCAAACCATTCAAATCCGAGCACGGATTGAAGGATCTGCTCACCAAGGAACTGGCCGGCGAACCGCTTTACCCGATCATTCATCTCGAGGGCGACGACATCGAAGTGGCCTTCACGCACGGCAATCACTACGGCGAGGAATACTGGTCGTTCGTCAACGGCCAGCATACCACGATGGGCGGCACCCACCTCGCCGCCTTCCGCGAAGCGCTGGTGGAAACGATCCGCAACCACTTTAAGAAGGATTACGACGCCGCCGACGTGCGGCAGGCCATCGACGCCGCGCTCGTGGTGCGCGTGCAGGAACCGGTGTTCGAGTCGCAAACCAAGACCAAACTCGGCTCCGCCGACGTCGGCCCCAACGGTCCGTCGATCAAGGATTTTGTCGGCAAGTTCATCCAGCAGTCGCTCGACACTTACCTCCACAAAAACCGCGAAACGGCCGAAACCATCAAGCGGAAGATCGAGGAAAACGAACACGAGCGCAAGGAACTCGCCGGCATCCGCAATCTCGCCCGCGAACGCGCGAAGAAAGCATCGCTGCACAACCGCAAGCTGCGCGATTGCCGACTCCACCTCGGCGACCGCAATCCCCGCGCCGAGGAAAGCACCCTGTTCATCGTGGAGGGTGATTCCGCCGCCGGTTCACTGACCTCCACCCGCGACGTGCAAACACAGGCGGTTTTCGCCCTCAAGGGCAAACCGCTCAACACCTACGGCCTCTCGAAGAAGGTCATCTATGAAAACGAGGAATTCCACCTCCTTCAATCCGCCCTGAATATTGAGGAGGGCCTCGACGGTCTGCGTTACAACAAGATCGTGATCGCAACCGACGCCGACGTCGACGGCATGCACATCCGCCTCCTGCTGCTCTCGTTTTTCCTGCAATTCTTCCCGGACGTCATCCGCAACAACCACCTCTTCATTCTCGACACGCCGCTCTTCCGCGTGCGCAACAAAAAGAAGACGATTTATTGCTACACCGACCAGGAGAAGGAAGCCGCCATGGTCGAACTCGGCGCGAGCCACGAGATCACCCGCTTCAAAGGCCTCGGCGAAATTTCCGCCGGCGAGTTCAAGGATTTTATCGGAGAAAACATCCGGTTGGAGCCCGTGAATCTCAATCACCTGGCCAACAGCGATGAACTCCTTTCGTTCTTCATGGGCAAAAACACGCCCGATCGCCAGGATTTCATCATTGCCAATCTAAAGGTCGAAAAAGACCTCGTCGAAGTCTGAGGGGTTAATCACAGGCAGGCGGATTATCCCTGATCCGCCGCTCAGGATTCACGTCGCAAATCGAACCGGCGGATTAAGGATAATCCGCCCTACCGGCAAAAAAATCACGGGCCCCGCAGCCCGTGATTTTCTCAACCTAAGCTAACCCCTAAATTAGTTACGGATCACCCAGTCGACGGTTTGGGTCGTGAGGTTGGCCTTCCCCTTCACGCTATTGGCGGAGAGCATCCAGATGCTGCATTCACCCGTGAGCACATTCTGCCACAGGATGTCAGACTTGCCGTCGCCGTTGAAATCGCCCGAACCAGCCACCTGCCATTCGATCGGACGGGTGGTGATGTAGGCCTTCCAGGTGGGAGTGGTACCGGACATCAGCCAGACATTGACCTGACCGGTAACCGTATTTTGCCAGAGAATGTCGGACTTGCCGTCGCCGTTGAAATCACCCGACGCACAGATCTGCCAGCCATCCGCCGCAATGCCGAGAGAAGTCGTACTGGCGATGCTGGTGCCCGACATGAACCACACTTGGAATTCCTGCGTGACACTGTTCTGAACGAGAATGTCCGGCTTGCCGTCGCCATTGAAGTCGCCGATGCCGCCGACGACCCAGTTGAGTGACTGGACGCCCAGGGAAACCTTGCTCGATACCGTCGTGCCCGCCATGAGCCAGATGCTCAGTTCACCCGTGCTGACGTTCTGGCAGAGGATATCCGTTTGTCCGTCGCCGTTGAAATCTCCGGTGCCGGACATCTTCCACTGATCGGCATAGATGTTCACCAGCGAGGAAGTGCCCTGCTTCGTGCCGTTCATGAACCAGATCATGCATTGGCGCGTCGTGGCGTTCTGCCACAGGATATCGGTTTTCCCGTCGCGGTTGAAATCAGTGCGAGCCAGACCGCTGCTGGCGGCAGTAACCGTCAGGACCGCACCGCTGCTGGTGACAGAGCCGGCGGAGTTGGAGGCCACGACTGTGTAGGTGCCCGCGCTGGACGAGCTGGCGCTCGCGATCGTGTAGGAAGCCGAAGTCGCTCCACTGATCGCCGCACCATCCTTGCGCCATTGGAAACCCGGAGCCGGTGTACCGCTCGCCGTCACCGTGAAGGTAACCGAAGAACCGGACTTCACGGACTGGGTGGCCGGTTGGGAGGTGAAAACCGGCACCGCCGTGGCGGCATTGACCGTCAAAGTGGCATTGGCGCTTGTGACCGAACCCGCGCTGTTGGTCGCCACCACGCTGTAGGTGCCCGCGCTGGACGAGGTCACCGAAGAGAGGGAGTAGGAAGCGCCCGTGGCCCCGGAAATCGCGGTGCCATTCTTGCGCCACTGGTAGCTGGGTGCGGGCGAACCGCTCGCCGCCACAGTGAAAGTGACCGATGCACCCACCGTCACCGTCTGGCTGGACGGCTGCGTGGTGATGGAAGGCGCGATCGCCGCGGCGTTGACCGTGAGGGTCGCATTCGCGCTGGTGGCCGAACCCGCGCTGTTCGTGGCCACGGCACCATAAGTGCCCGCGTCGGCCGTCGTGGTGGCACTGAGAACATAGGACGCGCCCGTGGCACCCGAAATGGCCGCGCCATTCTTGTACCATTGATAGGAAGGAGCCGGTGTACCGCTGGCGGCGACCGTGAAAGTTACCGCCGCACCGGCGGTGACAGTCTGGCTGCCGGGATTCGTGGTGATTACGGGCGCGGCAACAAACGCCAGCGTTACGCTGTCGGAGTTCGCCGAACCGGCGGAGTTGGTGACCTTCGCGTAGTAGACACCGGCATCGGAAGATTTCGCCGAGCCCGAAACCGTCGCGGTCGTCACTCCCGTCATCGCCACGCCGTCGTGATACCATTGATAGGTGAAGGGTGCGGTGCCATCAGCCGTCACGGAAAGCGTGTAGGCCTGACCGTTGGAAATGGTCGTGACGGCAGCCTGCATCGAGACACTGAGGGAAAACAGTCCGAGCAAAAAATAAATCGCGGACCGGAAACGTGATGACGGGATATACATGTGAGGCGAGTTGTTTGAGAGATCACTGCACTTCTCGACACCAACAGCTCACTCATCACGAAGCTTACACGTCTTTGACGAAGACGGTGGTTCCTCCGGTGTGTTCTAAAAAATTTTTCGCAACGCGTGTTCGCGCTCGTTAACAAAAAATAAAATTTGGAAAATTTTTTGCGACGATGCGGTGACGACTCACATAAATTGTGAGTCGGAAAAATCCCCGGCGGACGCGGGAGAAAAAATCAACCCGGTGAAAATTTTCCGACCTGCGCGATTTTTTTGCCGCTGCGATATTCAGCGTAAGCACTGAAAAAATACGGGACTGCGGCGACGTGCCGCCGCCTTGAAAGCCTTCCAAAAGGGGCTCACTCCCTCGCATTCATCGGCGCTCCGGCGCCCCACAATCAAAACCGTGTCCGACAAAAAAAGAAACCCTGGAGTCACCGCACGAGTGCGGGCTCCAGGGTTTCGAATCAAACAAATCGCAGTTTAGTTACCCAGGACCCATGACGGGGCCTGCGTGGCCAGTGGAACCACCGCACTTCGCTGGGTGCCGTTCATCAGCCAGACGGAGCACTCGCCCGTGACCAGATTCTGCCATACGAGGTCGGAATCGCCATCGCCGTTGAAGTCGCCGGCGCCCGCCAGTTCCCAATCGGTCGAGATTGTGCCCAACGACACCTTGCTGCCCACAGTCGTGCCCGACATCAGCCAGATGCTGCGTTCGCCCGTGAGAATATTCTGCCACACGAGGTCGGGCTGGCCGTCACCATTGAAATCGCCGGCACCGCCGATTTCCCAATCGGTACCCACTGTTCCCAGCGATACCTTGCTGCTGATACCGGTGCCCGACATCAGCCAGACGCTGCATTCGCCGGTTAAACGGTTCTGGCAGACAATATCCGTGTTCCCGTCACCATCGAAATCGCCGGTGCACCGGATTTCCCAGTTCGTGTCCACTTTGCCAAGCGACACCTTGCTGGTCACGCCCGTGCCCGACATCAACCAGATGCTGCGATCACCCGTCGAAGTATTTTGCCAGACGAGATCTGTATTGCCATCGCCATCGAAATCGCCGGCACCGCAGAGCTCGGTACCGGTGGCATAGGTTCCCACGGTGACTTTGCTCTGGATCGACGTGCCGGACATCAGCCAAACCACGCATTCCCCGGTGGAAATGTCCTGCCAGACCAGATCGGTTTCGCCGTCGCCGTTGAAATCAACCTGAAGAGCCGGCACCGGAGCCGAAGCCAATGCGACCATCGCCGTGGCGGAAGTCGTGGAGAGGGAGACCACCGCACTGCGGCTGGTCACAGAACCGGCGCTGTTGGTGGCCACCACCGTGTAGGTCCCTGTCCTGGCGCTCGAGACGCTGCTGATCGTGTATGAGCTGCTGGTCGCGCCGCTGATGTTAACGCCATTTCTACGCCATTGGTAGGTCGGTGCAGGAGTGCCGCTGGCAACCGCAGTCAACTTCACCGACGTTCCGGCAGTGACGCTCTTGCCGGTCGGTTGCGTGGTGAACACCGGTGCCTTCGTTGCCGCGTTCACCACCAGGGTAGCCCAGCTGCTGGTTTTGGTGCCGTACCCGTTCGAGATGATCACCGTGTAGACCCCTTCGTTGCTGGTGGAGACTTTGGCGATCGTGTAGGACGCTTTGGTCGCTCCCGAAATGGCCACGCCATCCTTGCGCCACTGATAAGTGGGTGCCGGGGTGCCGGTCGCCGCCGAGGTAAAGGTCACGGAACTTCCCGCCGTTACAGTTTTGCTCACCGGCTGGGTGGTGAATACGGGAGCGGTGTTCACGGAGGTGACAGTGAGCGTCGCCGAGTTGCTCGTCTTGCTGCCCGCCGAGTTGGAGGCCACCACGGTATAGGTGCCTTCGCTACTCTCATTCGCGCTCGAAATCGTGTAGGTTTTGCCCGTCGCGCCGGAAATGCTGGTTCCATTCTTGCGCCATTGGTAGGTCGGCGTGGGACTGCCGCTCGCCGCGGCGCTAAAGGTCACCGAGCTGCCGGGGGCCACCGTTTTGCTTGCCGGCTGAGTGGTAAAGGTGGGCGCGCTGGTCGTCGACGGCGCCGAGGTCGTAACCGTCAGGACCGCCCCGGTGCTTGTTGCGGACGCCAGGAGATTGCTCGCCACGACCGTGTAGGTCCCGGCGCTGGCGGTCGAAACGCTTGCAATCGTATAGGAACTGCTGGTGGCACCGGAAATGTTGGTTCCGTTTTTGCGCCACTGGTAAGTGGGTGCCGGCACACCCGTCGCCTTGGCCGTAAACGTGACCGAAGTGCCTGCCGTCGCGGTCTTGCTGACGGGCTGAGTCGTGAAGGTCACAAGAGAGACCGCGACCAAAACCACCTGGTCTGACAGGGTGGAACCCGCCGTATTCGACACCTTGGCCTGGTAAGTGCCCGCGTCGAGAGTCGCAAAGCCACTCACGGTATAGGTGGAACTCGTCGCCCCGCTGATGGCGGAACCGTTCTTGTACCACTGGTAGGAAAACGGCGCGGTGCCACTGGCTGTAACGGACAGCTTGGCCGTCTGTCCGACTGAAATCGATGTGCTGCCAAAGACGTGATTACCCGCGAGAAAAAACGCGATGAGGGTTGAAAGGAAGGGAACGAACCATCGTTTTTTAGAGAGAAGAAACATAGCGTGGAATTTTTAGTTCCGCGCGCTGACAGGGCTACGAGACCACTGGTCCAAAAAACATTTTCCTTACATCTTTTTCACAAGCCGGAAGGGAACCTGTTAAAAAAATCTTCTCGAAACTGTTTCGTTTCCGTCACGAAGACGCCTCATGGTTGATGAAAAAATTTTTAGTCGGGCTCTCCGGTTGGCAATGCAGTCACATCAGAACGCACTGTCGCATGCGCAGGATTCGCCGGTGGGTCTGCCGTGTTTTCGCATCAAAATTTTTCCATCCGCAAGTTTTTCGCATCACCGGTTACCCAAGACTGTCGCTTGACGCTGGCTCAGAGACGCTTCTAGCCTGCGCTCACCACATTCCGAGATGGCAAAACGCAAGAAGCCCAATCAAGACCAGCCTGAATTGCCCCTCGACCCCGCGCAGGAGTCGAAAGCTGATGCAAAAACTCCCGCGAAGCCCGCCGCCCGCGCGGAAGAGGCCGCTCCCGCGGTACCGGCTGCGCCGGTCGAAGTGCCTGCCCCCCGCAAGAAGGGCGTCAAAGTCCAGGACGACACCGCTCCCCTCGCCCGCAGCTATCGCAACTGGTTTCCCGACTACGCGAGCTATGTGATTCTCGCCCGCGCCGTCCATCACCTCGATGACGGCTTGAAGCCCGTG